>JBIKOQ010000166.1:0-4728 GCA_044357955.1 Burkholderiaceae bacterium
TGTGAAAACGGCTGTAATGACTGAGGGGCCGAGCCCCGCCTTACCAAAAACCATTAGACAAAGCGGGATGCCCATAAATCCGGCATTTCCATACGCTGAGCTCATACTATTAATCAGTTTATCGATCGGAGCGATGCGCTTGTCCCGAGAGATCAGCGCAAACACAAGCGCAGTCCCAAACATGCCAAGCGCGAATGACCAAAAGAAACCAGGTTGCGCAAGGTCGGCAAGATCGGCGGTTGACATGACAGCGAAGAGTTGTGCCGGCAGGGCCAGATAGATGACAAAGCTATTTAACCCTTCGCGGCTCGAAGGTCCTAGCAAATGACGTTTTGTGCAGATCCATCCCGTTAGGATTAAGGCAAACACCGGAAAAGCAGCGTCAATGACCGCAGCAAACATAGCTGACATAGGATTGGAAATTAAGGTGCTTTAGTGTAGCGCTTTGGCTCAGCAGAAATGCTTCATTTTGTATCCTCGGCCATAATATGTCGATAAGCTGTGCATTTAACAAAAGTGTTGTCGTTTCATGGACGGATTAAATCATGGGTCAAGGCAAGATACAGGTTCAGTTGGGTTCATGGGAGGAACTTCGCAATGAGGCTTCAGCCATCCGCTTTGAGGTTTTTGTCCAGGAACAGCAGGTTCCACTGGAACTAGAGCTTGATGAAATGGATCGTTTAAGTTTGCATGCACTGGCTTTTGATGCGCAGGGCAGGGCGATCGCAACAGGACGCTTATTACCGGATGGTCATATCGGCAGAATGGCCGTCCTATCATCAGAGAGGAAAAAAGGTGTTGGCGCTCTGGTGCTTCAGACCTTAGTAGACGCTGCAAAGTTAAAAGGATATGCCCAAGTGTTATTAGGGGCACAGATCCACGCAAAAGGTTTTTATGACCGACAAGGTTTCGTCGAATACGGGGAGGTTTTTCTGGATGCCAACATTGCCCACATCATGATGAAAAAAGTATTGATATGAGTGCGTCGTGTAAAAAACTTTGAACGCTACAGGTATGCGAAGCTTGAGAATCCGGAATAAAAAAAAACCCAAAAACTAAATAAAGAGTTTTGAGGTTCGTTTTTTTGCTGAAAATCAGCATTTGTTTATTAAAGCATCAGGTATTTTGCTTTACACTTCAATGGTGCCCAGGAGAGGACTCGAACCTCCACACCTTGCGGCACACGGACCTGAACCGTGCGCGTCTACCAATTCCGCCACCTGGGCCTATCAGTACTTCAGAAGCACCGAATTATAAGCGAGATTCAAACTTTGGCAAATCGCCTTCCTCCTCCTTCAAAGAACGGCCGCACTAGCGCAGCCAGCCCCGAACTTCCAACCGATTTCGATCCAGACGTGCCAAGTCGAGAAGAAATTTTAGAGTCTTTGCGGACTGCTCTTGTGCCCTTGTCGCCAAAAGATCTCGCTACGCGACTCGGTTTAGAAAGCGAGGAAACCCTCAAGGGTTTTGATCGTCGTATTGCCGCAATGGAGCGCGATGGCCAGCTGTTGCCCAATCGTACAGGCGTTCTATTACTGGCAAACAAGCTTGATTTTGTCGCGGGTCGCGTTCAAGGACATCGCGATGGTTTCGGTTTTCTGGTCCGTGATGGCGGTGGTCCAGACCTATTTCTCTCACCCCGTGAAATGCTAAAGGTGCTTCATGGCGACCGTGTTCTTGTCAAGCCAACGGGCGAGTACCGTGGCAAACCAGAGGCCACCATCGTCGAAGTGATTGAACGTCGCACCAATCGTTTGGTCGGTCGCTTTTTGAATGAACGCGGCCTCACCATCGTTGTTCCCGAAGATCAACGCATCAAGCATGATGTCCTGATTCCACCTTCAGATACGGGTGGTGCTCAACACGGTCAAGTCGTGTCCGTTGATATTATTGAACAGCCCACGCGCCACACTCAGCCTTTGGGTCGCGTCGCAGAGATACTCGGTGAAATCGACGACCCCGGTATGGAAATCGAAATTGCCGTACGTAAGTTTGATGTGCCGGTCGAGTTTTCTGATGCTGCTTTGCGTCAGACCGACAAGTTACCAGATGCTGTCCGTAAACAAGACCTCAAAGATCGTGTTGATTTGCGAGACGTCGCATTTATTACCATTGATGGTGAAGACGCCCGTGACTTTGATGATGCGGTGTATTGTGAAGAGGTTGATCTAGGTTCCGGACGTAAACGTCCTGCATGGCGCTTATTGGTTGCGATTGCGGATGTGAGTCACTACGTCAGACCCGAAGACGCGTTAGATATTGATGCGCGAACCCGTGGTACGAGTGTGTATTTTCCTCGTCGTGTGATTCCTATGTTGCCGGAAAAGCTCTCCAACGGTTTGTGCTCACTCAAACCAGAGGTGGATCGTCTGGTTTTGGTGTGCGATATGGTGATCCCATTGACGGGCGCCAAGGCAGGAACAGTTGCGGCTTATCAGTTTTACAATGCGGTGATTCACTCTCAAGCACGAACAACCTACAACCAAGTATGGGAGACATTGCAACAACCACAAGGTCCTGCGGCCCGCAGTCTGTCTCATGTGATCCCACAAATTCAAGGCCTGCATTCGGTTTTTCAACTCCTTCAGCAGTCTCGAAAGGCGCGTGGGGCGATTGATTTTGACACCGTTGAAACCAAAATCGTTTGTAACGAATTAGGCCGGATCGAAAAAATTATTGGCTTGGTGCGAAACGATGCCCATCGTCTGATCGAGGAATGTATGTTGGCGGCCAATACCTGTGCCGCTGACTTCATGACGCGCAGCAAACACATCGGCCTTTATCGTGTTCACGAAGGGCCCACCACGGATAAGCTCAAAGCTTTGCGAGAGTTTTTGCGCACGCTAGGCTTAAGTCTTGGGGGTGGGGCCGAACCCAGTGCCAAGGACTATGCTGAATTACTAGACAAGGCGCGAGCCCGACCCGACTATGCGCTGCTTCAAACCATGTGTTTGCGCTCGATGCAGCAGGCGATCTATGGCCCTGACAATATGGGTCATTTCGGACTCTCTTACCCCGCTTACACGCACTTTACTTCGCCCATTCGCCGCTACCCTGATTTGCTGACACACAGAGTCATCAAGGCTTTGCTCAAAGGTGAGCGTTATCAGCCCTCGTTGCATGGTTTTGTGGCGGCTCCAGGTGCGACCAAGCAA
Organism: Burkholderiaceae bacterium; assembly: GCA_044357955.1. Lineage (GTDB taxonomy): Bacteria > Pseudomonadota > Gammaproteobacteria > Burkholderiales > Burkholderiaceae_B > Zwartia. The sequence continues at coordinate 3,156 of JBIKOQ010000166.1, forward strand.
GAATATGAGCATGATTTGTGGGAACGTCTTGGTTTGATGCTGTCCGGTACAGAGCGTCGTGCCGATGAGGCTTCGCGCGATGTGGAGGCCTGGCTCAAATGCTGGTTTGTCAAGGAACGTGTGGGCGAGACCTTCAGCGGTCGGGTGACAGGCGTGGCGAGCTTTGGCATCTTTGTTACGCTTGATACCTTGCACGTCGAAGGCATGGTTCACGTTTCTGAGCTTGGCACAGAGTATTTTCAATTTAACGAGTCGCTTCATGAGCTTCGTGGTGAGCGCACGGGCATGCGCTATCGTCTGACTGACGCAGTTCAAGTGCAGGTGGCGCGTGTCGATTTAGAAGCTCGCCGTATTGAGTTTCGTCTCGTGACGGGAACCAGTTTTGTTGCATTGCGCAAAGCGGCCGCGCGTCCTGACGATTCTGTTGCGCGTCGTGTTAAAAAAGCGGCCCCGACAAAACCCGCTGAGCTCCAAGGAAAAGTCGCGAGCGTTCGACGCGCAGAAGCAAAAAAAGCGGGTAAACAAGAAACTGCGCGTCCGAGTAAAAAATTGCTTCGGGCCTCGAAAGGCGCAGGTGTTAAAAAATCAGCCCGCAAAGGGCGTTAGGAATGGATTGATGGCAGCAACTCAAATGCTCGCAGGTTTTCACGCAATTATTGCGCGTCTTCGTCAGGCGCCTGACTCGATTCGCGAAGTCTATGTTGAAGCGCAGCGCAAAGACAAGAGGATGCAGTCTCTGATTGAGCAGGTCAGCAAGGCTGGGCGTCCTGTTCATCTTGTGGGGTCGGATAGACTGGACGGACTTGCCGGAGGCTCTCGGCATCAAGGTGTTGTGGCAGTCGCCGATGCGCGGAAACTGGCCGACGATTTGGATGACGTGCTGGATGGTGTCGAGGGAGCCGCTTTGCTCTTGATTTTGGATGGTGTGACGGATCCGCATAATCTTGGTGCTTGTTTGCGTACTGCGGATGCCGCCGGTGTGCACGCTGTTGTGGCGCCTCGAGATCGAGCCGTCGGGCTCAATACAACAGTACAACGTGTGGCGTGTGGTGCGGCTGAGTCAGTCCCATACATTATGGTGACGAATTTGGCGCGTACGATGCGAGAGCTCAAAGATCGCGATATCTGGTTGGTGGGTACGGATGATCAAGCTCCCGAAGGCATCCATCAAACGCAAGGTAAACGCTCCATGGGTTGGGTCATGGGTGCCGAAGGCGAGGGCATGCGTCGCTTGACACGAGAAACCTGCGACGAATTGGTGCATATTCCCATGCTTGGCAGTGTCGAGAGCTTGAATGTGAGTGTGGCGACAGCGGTTTGCCTGTATGAAACAGTGAGGCAACGCAGTACTCAATGATCTTTACAACAAGCTTCATCCATTAAACTGTCGTTCTTTATTCCACAGTTTTTATTGAGTGTTTTTTCATGGCTAAGCACGGATTTACCACTACGATTTTGCATGGCGACCGCAGATTATCTGTCGAGCATGGTGCGGTTCACAAGCCCATTCATACGTCGTCTCAATATGCCTATCCGGATGCGAGGGAGTTAGCTGCCGTTTTTCAAGGTAAGC
>JBIKOQ010000167.1:0-4710 GCA_044357955.1 Burkholderiaceae bacterium
GCCACAGTCTTCACAAAATTCCGGCATCAACATACCGGGTAAGCGCCGGATATCGTTGACGCCACACTCTTTAAGTAGGGCGGCGATCTCTTCAACCGTTTCAATCGGTGGGGGCTCATGATCGAGTAGCGGCTGATCATCTTCACGTCCATACAGTGGCCACAGACAGCCGTAGACCACTTCGTTTTGATTCTTTTGAGTAAAGCCAATGCGATATTCGTCGATACGACGCTCACCGCAGCCTGCGACAATGGCACGCAGCTGAGCGGGCTCGATATTGAGCGCGGCACCTAGCCAAGAAACCGCCGCTTTGACGGACAAGGGTCGCACGCGTCGATCGGCATCCCGATTGCTCACGTAGTAGGCGTCGGGCGTCAGAATTTCAAAGCCGCAACCCGGCAGGAGATTGGTCATGTGTGGCTTGACGTCTGCAGCCCAGCGCTCCAGACAGACTTCACGACCTAGGCCGAGTTCACCGGGCTCTTCTTGCCAGCGAAACAAGGGTTGCCCTTCGGGTACGGCGACAGCCGCCACGAGATAGCGCGTGTCAGCCAGCATATTAAACGCTTCGGGCTCGGTGTTTAACTTTGGCGCATTAAAGGAGGTCCCTAAAGCCGCCAAACCAAGTTTTTGCAGCCAGTCCCACGTTTCGCAAAAGGTACGTGGCATTTGGTCCAGGCTAACCAGATGAGGAAACAGTGCGACCTGTGTATCGTGGGCCAGAATGTGGGCTTGGAGGTGTTCACGCAAAGCCTGTGCCATGGGGGTGGGAACTTCGCAGGAGGGAATGCTGTAGCGCGTCCAAGCCACCAAGGGCGCGACAAGCAGCAGCACATCAAAGCGCTTGCCATCTTTTTTACCCTCTGCAGTGAGAACGCATGATTCAGAGAGCGTCTCGGCTTGTTCAATCAAGACCTCGTAACCACCCAAATGGGTTTGAGAAAGATGCTCGAGCGCTGCATCAATCGTGGCGTCATTATGCGTGCGCATCAGCTTGAGCAATACCGTCGCAAGCTCGGCTTCCCAATAGCGGTCTTCGACACGACTGCCAGAGCTGTGTAGCGCGAGCGCAAGCGCCACCAGACGCGAAGCATCTCGCGTCAGGCGGGTAGAAGAAGAGCTCGAACGTGGACGTGCCATGAGTTTGCGTGCCTGCCAACAAAAGGAGTCTAGTGTAACGAACTATCCAGACTCCTCGAGATGCTTAGACAGCTAAGAGTTGCCTCAATACAAAGGGCAGAATGCCGCCATGTTGATAATAGTCAACTTCAATGGGCGTATCGATGCGTAATAAGACAGCGATGCGCGCGCTGGAGCCATCTGGACTGTGAATCACGAGGGTCACGTCTTGCTGCGGGATGATGCCTGTTTCAAGTCCTTCTATATCAAAGGTTTCTGCACCGGTCAGCCCTAGGGAAGCCGCGCTATCTTGCCCCTTGAATTGCAAAGGAAGGACGCCCATGCCCACCAGATTACTGCGGTGTATCCGCTCGAAACTGCGGACAATGACCGCCTTGACGCCTAGGAGCTGAGTCCCTTTGGCAGCCCAATCACGAGAGGAGCCCGATCCATACTCTTCGCCACCAAAGACAACGGTAGGAATACCCGACGAGACGTACCGCATGGCAGCCTCATAGATCGAGATCTGCTCGCCCGATGGTTGCATCAAGGTTTGCCCGCCTTCAACGCGTGAGCCATCGGGGCGGGGCGGAATCATCAGATTTTTAATACGGACATTGGCAAAGGTCCCTCGCATCATGATTTCGTGATTGCCGCGGCGCGAACCGTAACTGTTGAAGTCCGCCTTTTGGATGCCATGATCGAGCAGCCACTGACCCGCGGGTGTCGCATCGCTGATCGACCCTGCAGGTGAAATGTGATCAGTTGTCACGGAGTCGCCAAAAATACCCAGGATACGAGCGCCTCTTACTGCGGGCATCGGTTTGGGCTCCATGGTGAAACCGTCAAAGAAGGGTGGCTCGGCGATATAGGTGGAGCTCGGCCAGTTGTAGAGATCCCCATTGACGCCTTCAATGTTTTGCCAAAGTTTGCCTGGCTTTTTTTCCACCTTGGCATAGTTGGCTCTAAACACCTTGGGATCCATCGCAAACTTCATGAGCTTTTCGACTTCTTTGGCGGTAGGCCAGAGATCGCCGAGATAGACGTCGCCTTTTTTGCCGCGACCCACCGGTTCAGTCATTAAGTCACGGGTGATATTGCCTGCCAAGGCGTAGGCCACAACCAGAGGAGGTGAGGCGAGAAAGTTTGCTTTGAGATTCGGATGAATCCGCGCTTCAAAGTTTCGGTTACCTGAAAGTACGGCTGCACAGATTAAATCGTTATCAAGGATGGCTTGATTGAAATCGGCCACAAGATCGCCGGCATTTCCAATACAGGTTGTACAGCCGTAGGCAGCGACATCAAAACCGAGTTTATCCAGATAAGGCAAGAGCCCCGCGCGCTCAAGATACTCCGTGACGACGCGTGAACCCGGAGCCAGGGAAGTTTTGACATGCGCGGGGACCGTGAGTCCAGCCTCAACCGCTTTTTTAGCGAGCAAACCCGCCGCAAGCATGACGCTCGGGTTCGATGTATTAGTACAAGAAGTAATGCCCGCAATCAGAATGTCGCCGTTGTTGAGTGTTCTGCCCGAGGCTGTCTTGAAAGGTTTGTTGAGTTTTGCAGCAGGCTGATTGAACCCATTGGCGGCGATGGGTTTTGAAAACAGTGATTTAAAGGTCTTTTTAACTTGACCAATTTCAATGCGGTCCTGAGGGCGCTTAGGGCCCGCCAGAGAGGGTACAACGGTGCCCAGATCAAGTTTGATGACGCGGGTGTAATCAATATCGGTGGCCTTGGGGATGCCAAACATCCCTTGCGCCTTAAAGTAGGCTTCAAGAGCCTTGACCTCATCCTTGGTGCGACCCGTGCCCTCGAAATATTCGATTGTGCGTGCATCGACCGGGAAAAAGCCCATCGTGGCACCATACTCTGGCGCCATGTTGCCAATGGTTGCACGGTCAGTGACAGAGAGTTTCGCAGTACCCGGACCACAAAACTCGACGAACTGACCCACGACCTTTTGTTTGCGTAGTAATTCTGTAATGGTGAGTACCAAGTCAGTCGCGGTGACGCCACCACGCAGTTCGCCGGACAACTCCACGCCGACCACGTCAGGGGTCAAAATATAGACAGGTTGACCCAGCATGCCAGCCTCGGCCTCGATCCCTCCCACGCCCCAACCCACCACACCAATCCCGTTGATCATGGTCGTATGACTGTCGGTGCCGACCAGCGTATCAGGATAATAAACATCATTTTTTTTATCGTGATGGACACCCCGCGCCAGGTACTCTAGATTGATTTGATGCACGATACCAAAGCCGGGAGGCACCACGCCAAACGTATCAAAGGCCTGCATCCCCCATTTCAGAAATTGATAACGTTCCTTATTGCGAGAAAACTCAACCTTCATGTTGAGATCTAATGCGTCCTTCGTGCCGAAATAATCAATCATGACGGAGTGATCAACCACGAGGTCGACCGGGACGAGCGGCTCAATGGACGTGGCATCCTTGCCCATTTTTTGAGCAACACCACGCATCGCAGCGAGATCGGCGAGTAACGGAACACCTGTAAAGTCTTGCAACACGACGCGTGCGACGACAAACGGGATTTCAAGCTCGCGTTTGCTTTTCGGCTTCCAGCCGGCGAGTTCGCGAATATGCGACTCAGTGACTTTTTTTCCATCGCAATTTCGCATCACCGATTCGAGCACGATGCGAATGGAGACCGGCAGACGAGAGACATCTACGCCTAGCGCTTCACCGAGCGCCGGTAGTGAGTAAAAGTGCGCTTGTTTTTTGCCTATTTTGAATTTTTTAAGCGTGTTCAGAGTGTCGTGTTTCATGATGTGCGCCCCTTGGTGTGGATCTCTTTATCCTACACCAGACGCACAATTCACGCACAATAAAAAAGCCACCTGTGGGGTCAAACACAGGTGGCTTGAAGGGCTAGAACCTCTCTAACGATGTGCTCCGGGTATTTCAACCGGAGTACGGGTTTAGACGGCGTCAGCCACATCCTTGTAATCAGGAATTTGATCGAAATTGAGGTACTTGTAGATATCCGCGCTGCTCTTGTCGAGCACGCCCATATCGGTCATGTACTCTTCTTTGGTTGGGATGCGACCAAGTTTCGAGCAAATCGCTGCTAATTCGGCTGAGCCCAAGTACACGTTGGTATTTTTACCCAGGCGATTTGGGAAGTTACGGGTGCTGGTGGACATCACGGTTGCGCCTTCGCGAACCTGTGCTTGGTTGCCCATACACAACGAGCATCCTGGCGGCTCAGTACGTGCACCCGCCGAACCAAAGACACCGTAGTGACCCTCTTCAGTCAACTGCGCCGCATCCATCTTAGTTGGTGGTGCGATCCAGAGCTTAACGGGCATGTCGCGTTTACCTTCGAGTAGCTTCGACGCGGCACGGAAGTGACCAATGTTGGTCATGCAACTACCGATAAAGACTTCGTCGATCTTGGCGCCGGCAACTTCAGACAACATTTTGACGTCATCAGGATCATTGGGGCAGGCTACGATAGGCTCGTGAATATCGGCCAGGTCGATGTCAATCACGGCAGCGTACTCGGCATCCGCATCGGGCTGCAGCAACTGTGGATTGGCTAGCCAGGCTTCCATGGCCTGAATAC
>JBIKOQ010000168.1:0-4694 GCA_044357955.1 Burkholderiaceae bacterium
ATCCGAGGGTGGGATAAACGCAATGCCTTTACGTTCTCCATGTTATCGAGCCTCTCGACACACTATGAGTTCGACATTGAGGCTACGTGGGATAGTCTGCCCGAGGAGATCCGTCAGATCGTGTTGTACGGCTCCGCCACGGTAGAGATTCCTTTTTTCTATCTCAATGAAAACGGTCGTAGCACCGTTAAGCGCCACGCGTTCGAAGGCGTAATTCCCAATCTCGAACGTCGCTGGAAAGAAACCGACTCCTCCGCCGTTCGCGAAGAGCTCGGCAAGTATCGCGCCGTTCAAATCTGCCCGGTTTGTCATGGTTCGCGCCTGCGCGCTGAAGCGCGACATGTACGCATTGGGGATGAGCGCATCGCCCCTCCAAAACAGCTACTCAATACGCCCGAAGGTCGGAACTGGCAAGAGCAAGGGCTTGCGATTTACGAAGTCGAAGCACAACCACTCTCTACGTGTCTAAAATGGTTTCAAGACCTCAAGCTGACCGGTGCACGCGCGGAAATCGCACAGCGAATTGTCCGAGAGATCGAAGCGCGCTTAAGCTTTCTCAATAACGTCGGCTTGAACTATCTATCCCTGGATCGCAGCGCTGATACGATCTCCGGTGGAGAAGCACAGCGTATTCGTTTGGCCAGCCAGATCGGCTCAGGCCTGACCGGTGTGATGTATGTGCTGGACGAGCCTTCAATTGGTCTGCATCAACGCGACAATGACCGCTTGATCGCCACGCTGCATCATCTGCGCGACCTGGGCAATAGTGTCATCGTGGTCGAACACGATGAAGACATGATCCGCCAAGCCGACTGGGTCGTGGATATGGGTCCGGGCGCAGGTGAGCATGGAGGTCAAATCGTTGCGCAAGGCACGCCTGCGCAGATCGAGCAAAATCCTGACTCGCTCACAGGCCAATACATGAGCGGCGTGCAAAAGATAGCGGTGCCCAAACGACGCCCGCTCGACCCAGAACAAAAGTGGCTCGAACTGGCGGGCTGTACGGGTAACAATCTCAAATCGGTCGATCTGCGGATTCCAGCGGGCAAGTTTGTCTGTATCTCGGGCGTTTCTGGCTCTGGCAAATCCACCCTGATCAATGACACACTCGCCATTGTGATGTCACGCGCCTTGCATCATGCACAATCTGAGCCCGCACCCTATACCGGCTTAACGGGGCTGGAGCATTTCGACAAGATCATTAGCGTCGACCAAAGTCCAATCGGTCGCACGCCACGCAGCAACCCCGCGACCTATACAGGCATGTTCACCCCGATTCGAGAATTGTTTGCCGGCGTGCCCGAGTCCCGCACCCGCGGTTACGATCCTGGACGCTTTAGTTTTAACGTCAAGGGCGGTCGTTGTGAAGCTTGTCAGGGCGATGGCGTCGTCAAGGTTGAAATGCATTTCCTGCCGGATATGTACGTCCCCTGCGATGTCTGTATGGGCAAACGCTACAACCGTGAAACACTTGAAATCCGTTATCGCGGCCGTAACATCCACGAGGTACTCGATCTCACCGTCGAACAAGCACTGGCGTATTTCGAAGCGGTCCCTGCCGTGGCGCGCAAATTACAAACCTTGATGGATGTGGGTCTTTCCTATCTGCGTTTGGGACAAAGTGCCACCACGCTTTCAGGGGGCGAGGCGCAACGCGTCAAGCTCTCTCTGGAACTCTCCAAACGCAGCACCGGTCAAACACTTTACATCTTGGACGAGCCCACTACGGGTCTGCATTTTCACGATATCGCCTTACTCTTACGCGTACTGAATCAACTGGTCGAGGCAGGCAACACCGTCGTGGTGATCGAACATAATCTTGATGTGATCAAAACTGCCGACTGGGTGGTAGATATGGGCCCTGAGGGTGGCAATGGTGGTGGACATATTGTGGCGCAAGGCACGCCCGAAGCGATCGCTGCAAGTAAAGCGAGTCACACCGGACACTACCTCGGCAAGGTTTTGTCGCGAGATAAAACGGCTTAAGGTAAGCCGAGTAAACGCAACGGGACTGCGGCGCTAGAAGGACAAACGCCGGACTCTATGAGTGGTAGTGTCGATTCGCACATATGCGCGTCGGCAAAACGCTCCGCAGAATAAGGGCGTCCGATATCCGCTTCGCTTCCAGACATAAGCTTGCCATCCCAGTAACCCCAAGCAACATTAAGCGAAGTGGACTGACGGCAACCGCCTTGCGTCTGGGCATCGCAGGCATTAAACAAGGCCGTCAGCGCCTGACCCGGCGAGGGATGCCCGCACACAGCGGCTAGAGTTTGCAAGACGCCGCCACCCTGGACCGTGCCTTGTGATGAAATAACCGTCGCGAGCCAGCCAGGGGAACAGTAGTTGTCAAAAGACACTTTAGGCGCGAGGCTCGCGCTGGTCGACAAGAAGTAGGACTGCACCTGGCTGGTCACCTCACGACCTGTTAGGGTATCTGCAAAACCCATCGCGCATTGGTTACGTACGCCCATCGCATTGGCCTGACACACTTGAACGAGGGCTAACTGATGCTCACCCTCTTGTGCCTGACCGCCTACCATCACGGCACTCGCTGTGGTGGGTGCCTGTGCTGTCGAAGTCGTCCATGAGGGCGCTTGCGACTGCGTTACGGGTTGAGCCGCCTGGGGCGAGGCGCCGGTAGAACCGGTAGCACCCGCATCAAAGTTTGTGGTTGGAGGAGCGACTGGAATCGCGACTGGCGTGGTAGGTGCGGCATCGCGATCAACCGTTCGAATCGGTGCGGCCGCCTGTTGTGTGCAAGCACTCAACACGACCATGCTTGCAATACTCAGTGCCAACACAAATTTGCGGGTGGTTGTCATTACGTTCTCCCAGATACTAGTCAAACTGATTGCCCATCCGAAATAACCGGTGGTGCTCGCGAATCGCATAACGATCCGTCATTCCTGCAATGTAGTCGGCAATCGCGCGCGCCTGTGCGGCAGCATTCTCATGTCGATAATCGGGCGGCAACAAACGTGGCTCATGTACGAAGGCGTCAAAAAGCTCTCGAACAATGCGTCGTGCCTTATTGGTCATCCTCATCACCTTGTAGTGACGATAAAGATTTTCAAATAAAAACTTTTTTAATGCGTCAGCCTCTGCGCGCAGGGTAGGGGAAAATGCGACCAAGGGTCCGCAACGTCGGGCCGCATCGGCATCCGCAGGCGCCGCCGCGGCAAGTTTGGCCTGCGTCGTCTGAGTCACATCGGTAATCAAGGTATTGATCATGCTGCGGATCGTTTCGGCTACGGCGCGACGCTCATTCAGCGCGGGCCATTTCTGCATCATCGCTGCGTAATGGCACGTGAAAATAGGCACCGTCTGTAGCTGCTCGATCGTCAACAAACCAGAGCGCAAACCATCATCAATATCGTGATTGTTGTAGGCGATTTCATCGGCCAGATTCGCGAGCTGCGCTTCAAGCGAAGGTTGTGTGCGATCAATAAAACGCTGGCCCACATCCCCCAGCAATCGCGCGTGTGTCAGAGAACAATGCTTGAGCACGCCTTCGCGCGTTTCAAAGCAAAGATTTAAACCATTGAACGCAGCATAGCGCTCCTCAAGCTCATCGATCACACGCAAGCTTTGAAGGTTGTGCTCAAAACCTCCGGCCTCTGGCGAAAATTCGCGCATGCACGCATTGAGTTCGTCCTGACCCGCATGACCAAAAGGCGTATGCCCCAAATCATGCGCGAGTGCGATGGCTTCGGTAAGGTCTTCGTTTAAACGCAAACTGCGCGCAAGTACCCGGGCAATCTGCGCGACCTCTAGTGAGTGTGTCAACCGTGTGCGAAATAAATCGCCTTCGTGATTAATGAAGACCTGCGTTTTGTACTCAAGGCGCCTAAAGGCACCGGCGTGGATAATCCGGTCACGATCTCGTTGAAACTCGCTTCGATTGGTGGGCGCGGGCTCTGCGTGCCGACGCCCACGACTGGTCTCGGACCGCGAAGCGTAAACAGCGAGTTCGGACATTACGCGCCTCCGTTCAAATGGTATTGCGCAAAATCACACGCTCGACCAGCTCGGCCGGTGCACCACGACGGACGGCCTCGCCTATTTTAGGCATCAACACAAACGTGATTTCACCTGCACGGGTTTTTTTATCACCCCGCATCAGCGACATCCACTGCGCGACACCACCCAGACGGGGACCCATCGTTGGGCAACCAATCGCCGCGACCAACTTGCGTACGCGGTCAACATCAGCGTTTGGAAAACCCAGTAACTCCGCGGACAAGTCTGCCGCCATAATTAGGCCCGTACCGACCGCTTCGCCGTGGAGCAGCGCGCCATAGCCAGAACCCGCCTCGATAGCGTGGCCAAAGGTATGACCGAGATTCAAAATCTCCCGCAGGCCGCTTTCACGCTCGTCTTGCGACACGACCCAGGCCTTAAACTCGCACGAGCGACGGATCGCCGTCGCTAATAAATCTGGGTCCCGTTCACGCAAACCGACCGCATTTTTCTCACACCAGTCAAAAAAGGGTGCGTCCAAAATCAGTCCATACTTGATCACCTCGGCCAGACCCGCCGACATTTCGCGGTCGGGCAATGTGTTGAGGACGTCAGTATCGATCTCAACGGCGATCGGTTGATAAAACGCGCCGATCATATTTTTCCCATGCGGATGGTTGACTGCAGTCTTGCCACCCACCGAGGAATCTACCTGGGACAATAACGTCGTG
>JBIKOQ010000010.1:0-14822 GCA_044357955.1 Burkholderiaceae bacterium
AAACGGCACCGATCACTTCTGACATCGGGCCGTAGACCGCGAGATGATGCACCACAATGACAAGGCAGGCGATCCCCTTGACCGCATCGATGAAGGGTAGCCTGCGAGTCATCTATCGATCGTCCGATCAGGTCTTGTGATAAATCTCAGAGCCTTTCTTGACAAACTCGACGGCCTTTTCTTGCATGCCGACCTTGAGGGCCGCATCGTTTTCCACGCCCAGTTTTTTGGCATAGTCACGTACATCTTGTGTGATTTTCATGCTGCAGAAATGTGGGCCGCACATCGAACAGAAGTGCGCCACTTTCATCGAGTCCTTGGGTAGGGTTTCGTCGTGGAAATCTTTGGCAGTGTCAGGATCGAGACCCAGATTGAACTGATCTTCCCAACGGAACTCGAAGCGAGCCTTGGACAGGGCGTTGTCACGAATCGCGGCGCCCGGATGACCCTTGGCCAAGTCGGCCGCGTGCGCAGCGATTTTGTAGGTGATGATGCCGTCCTTGACGTCTTTTTTGTTGGGCAGACCCAAGTGTTCTTTGGGCGTCACATAGCAGAGCATGGCGGTACCGTACCAGCCGATCAGCGCCGCGCCGATACCAGAGGTGATGTGGTCGTAGCCTGGTGCGATATCTGTAGTCAGCGGTCCGAGCGTATAAAAAGGCGCCTCGTCACAATGCTTGAGCTGCATCTCCATGTTTTCTTTGATGAGCTGCATCGGCACGTGTCCGGGCCCTTCAATCATGACTTGAACGTCGTGCTTCCAAGCCACCTTGGTGAGTTCGCCCAGTGTTTTGAGTTCGGCGAATTGCGCTTCGTCGTTGGCATCAAAGCCTGAACCTGGACGCAGGCCGTCGCCCAGCGAGAAGCTGACGTCGTAGGCTTTCATGATTTCGCAGATTTCTTCGAAACGCTCGTACAAGAAACTTTCTTTGTGGTGCGCCAAGCACCACTTGGCCATGATTGAACCGCCGCGCGAGACGATGCCTGTCATGCGGTCGGCGGTCATGGGGATAAAGGGCAGACGCACGCCCGCATGGATGGTGAAATAGTCCACGCCCTGTTCAGCTTGCTCGATGAGGGTGTCGCGGAAAATTTCCCAGGTCAGGTCTTCGGCTTTACCATCGACTTTTTCCAAAGCTTGATAGATTGGCACGGTGCCGATTGGCACAGGAGAGTTGCGCACGATCCATTCGCGTGTTTCATGAATGTGTTTGCCCGTGGACAAATCCATCACGGTGTCGCCACCCCAGCGGATCGACCAGGTCATTTTTTCGACCTCTTCGGCGATGCCGGAGCTAACCGCAGAGTTGCCGATGTTGGCATTGATTTTTACCAGGAAGTTGCGACCGATCGCCATCGGCTCGACTTCAGGGTGATTGATGTTGGCGGGGATGATGGCGCGACCACGTGCGATTTCGTCGCGCACAAATTCTGGTGTGATCAGATGGGGGATTGAGGCGCCAAAGGACTCACCTGCATGCTGGCGCAACATCCGTTTGGCCATTTTTTCGCCTTCGGGACCTGTGGCGCGCAGACTTTCGATGTATTGCTCGCGGCGGAGATTTTCGCGAATCGCGACAAATTCCATTTCAGGGGTAATGATCCCCCGTCGTGCGTAGTGCATTTGTGACACGTTGGCACCGGCCTTGGCGCGGCGTGGATGGCGGCGCAGGTCAAAGCGCATGGCGGTCAGCTTGGGGTCGGTTAGACGCTCCTGTCCATAAGTGCTGCTGGGGCCGCTGAGCAGTTCGGTATCACCGCGCTCTTCGATCCAAGCGCGGCGCAATTCGGGTAAACCGCGGCGAATGTCGATCTTGACGGTGGGGTCTGAGTAGGGACCGCTCGTGTCATAAACAGTCAGTGGAGGATTCTTTTCTCCACCAAAAGAGGTCGAGGTGTCTTCTTGTTCGATTTCGCGGAAAGGTACGCGGATGTCGGGACGTGAGCCGATCTCGTAGACCTTGCGTGATTTGGGCAGGGGGGCGACAGCGGCAGCGTCAACTTCGGCGGTCGCGGCTAGAAACTTAGGATTGGCGTTCATGAAAAAGCTCCAAAAATCGATTGGAGCCGAATCGGGATGGATCCCGGCGAAATCCGGGATGCGCTCCCAGCATCGGCATTATCCGTACTGGTACGAAGGGACTCTCTCAACCTGGCGTATGCCAAGTACCCCCGCAATCAAGTTCAAAGTATAGGACAGGATGGTGTAGTTTGGCGGCGATGCCCCCATCAATCTCAAAGAATGATGAGATTATCCCTATGGACTAATTCTTCTTCAGTCATTCCGCCCAAGATATCAGCGATCTTACTCGAGGGTTGGCCCATGATGCGTCGCGTATCGGACGAGGAGTAGTTGATCAGTCCGCGAGCACATTCTTTGCCTGCGAGGTCGAGGCAGGCCACGACATCACCAGGCTCAAAGTCGCCTTCAACGCTGCGAACACCGACAGGAAGCAAACTCTTGCCTTCAACCAAGAGCGCTTGCAACGCGCCCTCATCTAGCAAGAGCTTACCCGGTAAGCGAAGATGGTCGGCCATCCATTGTTTACGCGCAGACAGGACAGGCAGTTCGGCGCGTAGCTCTGTGCCAATACATTCGCCCGCCGCCAGGCGAACCATGACATCATGCTCGCGCCCCGAAGCGATCACCGTGTGGGCCCCGCTGCGTGCGGCGCGTTTGGCCGCAAGAATCTTGGTCAGCATGCCGCCTTTGCCAATGCCGCTGCCTGTCCCACCAGCCATGGCTTCGAGGCTCAGGTCACCGGCTTTGGCATGCGAGACAAAACGTGCCCCGGGGGTTTTGCGGGGGTCAGACTCGTAGAGTCCTCTCTGATCAGTCAGGATGATCAGTGCGTCGGCCTCGATCAAGTTGGTGACGAGTGCGCCGAGTGTGTCGTTGTCACCCACCGCGATCTCATCGGTCGCCACCGTATCGTTTTCATTGACGATGGGGACCACGCCCAATCTGAGAAGCGCAAAAAGCGTGGAGCGCGCATTCAGATAGCGCTGACGATCGGCGAGGTCTTCGTGGGTGAGGAGAATTTGGGCGGTGCGAAGATTGTGTTTGGCAAAGGCAACTTCGTAGGCTTGAGCTAAACCCATCTGCCCAACGGCGGCAGCCGCTTGCAACTCGTGCATGGAGGTTGGGCGTTTCGCCCAACCAAGACGCGCCATACCCTCGGCAATCGCACCGCTCGAGACGAGGACCACTTGTTTGCCTTGACTGCGGAGCGCCGCGATCTGGCTGGCCCAGTGCGAGACCGCTTGTCTGTCTAGGCCTTGACCGTCGTTGGTTACAAGAGAGGACCCAACCTTGGCGACAATGCGCGAAGCGGAGGCAATCACGGATCTGGGCAATACGTTGCTGTTCATGGGTGTTGCGTGTGTTTAGTCTTTGGACTGAGAGGTGGGCGTGTCGGCGGCACTGCGGGTCTCGTCAAAACGCGGGTCCTCAGCGACATAGGAGCCATCTGCTTTGTCTTCGGCAATATTATCAATTTGGCGATAGGCATCAATGGCGTTTTGCAGATCCCAGATCAGTTGTTGTGTGCCGTCACCAGAAAGAGCAGAAATCGCATACACAGGACCTGTCCAGCCGTATTCCTTGCAGAAGCGTTTTTTGACTTCTTCGGGGTTGGGGACGACATCAAGCTTGTTGAGGACGAGCCAGCGCGGTTTGTTATAGAGAGCCTCGTCATACAGGCGGAGCTCTTCGACGATGGCGCGGGCTTCGCCTAGGGCGCGCGCGACAGAGTCCTCGTCCGGATCTTGCGAGGAAACGTCAACGATATGTAACAAAATACGGGTGCGGGTGAGGTGACGCAGAAACAGGTGTCCCAGACCTGCGCCCTCGGAAGCGCCTTCGATCAGGCCGGGGATGTCGGCGACCACAAAGCTGCGTGACTCGGAGGTCCTCACCACACCCAGGTTGGGATGCAGCGTAGTAAAAGGATAGTCGGCGATTTTTGGGCGCGCATTGGAAATGCGGCTAATCAGGGTAGATTTGCCTGCGTTGGGCATGCCCAGGAGTCCGACGTCGGCCAAGACCTTGAGCTCCATGCGCAGTTTGCGTTGCTCGCCTTCTTTGCCAGGCGTCCATTGCTTGGGCGCACGGTTGACGCTGGACTTGAAATGTACGTTGCCCAAGCCCCCCTCGCCACCTGCCACCAAGATGACCTGCTGGTCATGGCGGCTCATATCGAATAATTCTTCGCCAGTGTCGGCATCGTAAATAATGGTGCCGACAGGGACGCGCAGCGTGATATTGGGTGCTGCGGCACCATACATGTCGGAACCACGGCCATGCTCGCCATTTTTAGCAAGATGTTTACGCGCGTAGCGAAAGTCGATCAAGGTGTTGATGTTGCGATCAGCGATCGCGAACACACTGCCTCCTCGTCCGCCATCACCACCGTCTGGTCCACCCTTTGGGATGAATTTCTCACGGCGAAAGCTGTGCGCGCCGTTGCCGCCCTTGCCGGCAATGACTTCGATGGTGGCTTCGTCGACGAATTTCATGCGCTAATGGTACCGTGAAAATAAAAAGCCCTGCCGCTTGCGACAGGGCTTTTTGGGATAACAGACAAATTACTCAGCCGAAATAATCGAAACAGTCGACTTGTTGAGTTTGCCGCGAATGGAGAACTTAACGTGACCATTGGTCAAAGCGTAAAGCGTATGGTCTTTGCCAATGCCTACGTTTGTGCCAGGGTGAAACGTTGTGCCGCGCTGACGTACGATGATTGAACCGGCTGGGATCAGTTCGCCGCCATAGGCTTTAACGCCTAGACGTTTCGATTCTGAGTCGCGACCGTTGCGGGTAGAGCCCCCGCCTTTTTTCTGTGCCATTTTTTATTCCTGGTGCTTTCCGTGATCTGGTTTTGTGGATCCCGGCCATTAAGCCGAGATGTCACCAATCAGAATCTCAGTGTAGTTTTGACGGTGGCCTTGACGCTTCTGATAGTGCTTGCGACGACGCATCTTGAAGATCTTGACCTTATCGTGGCGTCCTTGCGCAAGAACCGTTGCTTTAACCACTGCGCCTACCACAAGCGGGGTGCCAATTTTCAACTGGTCGCCTTCGCCTACGGATAACACCTGGTCTAGCGTAATTTCTTGCCCAATGTCTGCCGGTATCTGTTCTATTTTAAGTTTTTCACCAGAAGCAATGCGATACTGCTTGCCTCCAGTTTTTATGACCGCGTACATGGGTTAACCTCTTGTTTTAGTGCAAATGGGATCTCGGCTAAGTTGCCGAGCCAGAAATAATAGCGTGTAACCACTTGAAAGTCAAAAGAAAGTCTCTTGCATAAGCTCTCAAACCTCTTAGCCCCAGTGGCGCAGGACATGGAAACGGTCGATACCGTGATCCGTGCCAGACTCAATTCCGACGTCGTATTGATCCGTACGATCGGCGAATACATCATCGGCGCAGGTGGAAAACGCATGCGTCCGGTCCTATTGTTGCTGGTCGCCCAAGCGCTTGGTTACAAGGGAAATCATCATCACTTGATGGCTGCGGCGGTGGAGTTTATCCATACGGCGACCCTGCTGCACGACGATGTGGTGGATGAATCCGATCTCAGACGCGGTCGCGGGACGGCGAATGCCGTGTTTGGCAATGCCGCCAGCGTTTTAGTGGGTGACTACCTCTACTCGCGTGCCTTTGAGATGATGGTCGACGTCGACAGCATGCGGATCATGCAGATTATGTCAGGGGCGACCACAGTGATTGCCGAAGGCGAGGTGCTCCAGCTGCTCAATATTCATGACCCAGATGTTTCCGAGGCCCGGTACTTGCAGGTGGTGCGCTTCAAAACCGCCAAGCTGTTTGAAGCGGCGGCCGAGGCTGGCGCCGTTTTGGCGGGGGCCTCGAGCGTTCAACAAGAGGCCGCGGCGGCCTATGGACGCCACATCGGCACCGCATTCCAGCTGGTCGATGATGTGCTGGACTACAACGGGGATGTAGGCGCTTTGGGCAAAAATGTTGGTGATGATTTGCGCGAGGGCAAGCCGACCTTGCCCTTGATTCGGGTGTTGGAGGTCGGGACGCCCGAGCAAAAGCAGCTCGTACGCGAGGCGATTGAAAAAGGCGAGGCCGATTTTGATGCCGTCGCCCGTGCGATTCAGCAAACAGGTGCGCTTGAGCATGCGAGCCGGTGCGCGGTTGCCGAGGCCGCGCTTGCTCGTCAGGCTATTGAGATGTTGCCTGACTCACCGGCTAGGCAGGCCTTGATTGATTTTTGTGCGTTTGCGATCGAGCGAGATCGTTGATTTTTCAAAATCGATAGACCTGTTCGGGTTAATACTAACTAACAATAGATTGTGCGGGACATCAGCTAAGCGTCTAATACTATTAAACAGACTGACAAAAAAGAACTTAAAACTTTAAAAGTATTGTCAGCAGGGATAAGCGCAGCGTATTTCGACTTTAAGGAGTTGAGGATGTCAATATTGTCTTCTAGAAGAAAGTTTTTCTCCACAGCGGCGGCTGGTTCGGCCGCGGTGTTGGGTGTGCCCGTTGTCGCAAAAGCGCAAACTACCCCCATCACGTTCCGTTTCCAAAGCACATGGCCCGCGAAAGACATCTTTCACGAATACGCGCTTGATTACGCAAAGAAAGTAAACGATATGGCTGGTGGGCAGCTCAGGATTGAGGTGCTTCCTGCTGGAGCCGTCGTACCTGCTTTTAATTTGCTTGATGCGGTCTCTGCGGGCACCTTGGATGGTGGCCACGGCGTGTTGGCGTATTGGTACGGTAAAAATACCGCGGTTGCATTGTGGGGTTCAGGCCCCTCTTTCGGTATGGATGCCAATATGCTGTTGTCTTGGCACGAATACGGTGGCGGCAAAGAATTGCTGACCGAAATCCAAAAAGCGATGAACGTCAATGTCGTGTCCTTGATGTATGGTCCGATGCCCACGCAGCCATTTGGTTGGTTTAAAAAGCCCATTTCAAAGATCGAAGACGTCAAGGGCGTCAAATTCCGTACGGTCGGTCTCGCGATCGATATGTACACGGCCATGGGTGCGGCAGTCAATGCTCTGCCAGGCGGAGAGATTGTTCCTGCTTTGGATCGTGGCCTGCTTGACGGTGCCGAGTTCAACAACGCGTCGTCGGATTTGCTCCTAGGTTTCCCCGATGTGTCCAAGGTCTGCATGTTGCAGAGTTTCCACCAGAGCGCAGAGCAGTTTGAGATTTTGTTTAACAAGGCGAAATATGATGCCTTACCTAACCATCTCAAGAGTGTGCTTTCAGTGGCTTCTCAGGCGGCCAGCGCCGATATGTCTTGGAAGGCGATCGATCGTTACTCAAAAGACTACGAAGTTTTGCAGAAAGATAAAGGTGTGAAGTTTTACAAGACACCGGACGCAATCTTGCAAAGACAGCTTCAGATCTGGGATCAGATGATTGCCAAGCGATCCTCAGAAAACCCACTGTTCAAAAAAGTGCTGGATTCGCAAAAGGCGTTTGCCGAGCGTGCGGGTAAATGGTCAGGCGATACGAATGTGAACTTCCGTATGGCTTACAACCACTTTTTCGCACCGAAGAAAGGCTAATACTTTTTCGGTATGTCACAAATAAGATGGCATCTATTACTTTAGATGCCATCTTTTTATTGGATGCAAGGTCAGGTTCACTGACTGGATGAAGATATGAATAAATGGCTTTGGCGCATAGATGCGATGTCCACGTTTATGGGCAAAACATTCGCATGGTTGATTGTGGTGTTAACCCTGCATGTTTCGTGGGAAGTCGTCGCCCGCTATTTGTTTAATCAGCCTAGCTCTTGGGCATTTGATTTGCAGTCCATGTATTACGGCATCATGTTTATGATGGCGGGAGCCTATACCCTTGCGAAAAATGGCCACGTGCGTGGCGATATTCTGTATGGATATTTGCCGCCTAGAGGCCAGGCATGGATCGACCTTGTGCTTTACATCGCATTTTTTATTCCTGGCGTGACGGCTATGGTGTGGGCAGGCTGGACGTTCGCAGCCGATTCAATTTTGATCAACGAGCATTCCTCTTTGATGGCAGATGGCCCACCTGTTTATCCTTTTAAAGCATTTATTCCTTTTGCAGGATTTTTCTTGCTGCTACAAGGCTTTGCTGAAATCGCGCGCTGTGTCATGTGCCTGCGAGAGGGCGCCTGGCCAGAGCGTGAGGCAGATGTGCAAGAAGTGGATGTCGAAAAATTAAAAGAACTCGTTCAAGTGAAAGACGAAGATATTCAGTCCCTAGATAAATATGTCGTTGGCAAGGAGCACACTAAATGAAATTGCCAAAGGCGATATGGTTTGGATTTAGTTGCATCGCAATTGTTGTGATGCTGGTGATCTTTTTAACCCCCTGGTCAGCCATTACAACGGGGCATATTGGCTTGATTATGTTGGCGCTCATCGTAGTCGCCATCATGCTTGGATTCCCGACAGCCTTTACGCTGATGGGCATGGGCGTGATCTTTACTTTTCTAGCGTACATCCTTCAAGCGCCTGAGATGACAGGCAAAGCGTTGAATCAGACGTTGACGCTCATGGTCCAGCGCACCTATGCCACCATGACGAATGATGCGTTGATTTCGATCCCTTTATTTGTATTCATGGGATATTTGGTTGAGCGTGCGAACTTGATTGAAAAATTATTTCGCTCCTTGCACCTTGCGCTAGCGCGTTTACCTGGTGCACTTGGCATTGCGACGCTGGTGACTTGCGCTATTTTTGCAACGGCAACGGGGATCGTGGGTGCGGTGGTGACCTTGATGGGTTTGCTCGCAATGCCTGCCATGCTCAAGGCAGGTTATAGCGTTCGTTTAACGGCTGGTGTCATTACGGCAGGCGGATGTCTGGGTATTTTGATTCCACCATCAGTGCTTCTCATTGTTTACGGCGCAACGACAGGTACTTCGGTTGTAAAGCTCTATGCGGGTGCCTTGCTTCCTGGTATCGGGCTGGCAGTTTTGTATGCAGCCTATGTGATGATCGTGGCAAAGATTTGGCCTGATATGGCGCCGCCGCTTTCTGCCAAGGACCGCGAAATTGCGCTACCTGCTGGTTCAGAGGCGATCAAAGCGCAAGGTTATACGCTTGCGGCGACGGGATTGTTGTCAAACCTTTTTAAAGGTCCCAAAAATCCTGCTGTCACGCGCCAGTACATGAACCGTAATGCGTTGGCCGTGTTGTTGCCTCTTTTGATCACGGTGTTTTTATCGCTTGTGATTTACAGGATGGCAACCGAACCCAAAGTTGTGTATGACATTCCCGCTGAGTTGCAGTTGTCTAGTAACTTGAATGGCGGAGGGTCTGGACTGGCTGAGCCCCCTTCAGGTTTGGCAGAACCCCCTTCAAGTGAGCCTGTTGCGCAGTCTGTTGCAAGCCCCGCAGCGGCCGTTGTGTCAAGCACAGAGGCTCCAAAGGGTGAGGCTTCCAAAGAGCGCTTGCCTACGCCCACGGGTTATTGGATTTACCTTGGGATCGCAGCGTTGATCATGCTGGTGTTTTATGTGACGCTCACCTGGGCGCGTCTCGAAGTCTTCAAAATGCTGATGGGTTCGTTCTTTCCTCTCTCGGTATTAATCGCGGCCGTACTGGGTTCGATTGGTTTTGGTCTCGCGACGCCCAGCGAGGCGGCGGCCATGGGGGCGCTGGGTGGTGCCTTGTTAGCCTTGGCCTATGGTCGGCTCAACATGACTGTCTTAAAGGAGTCGACCTTTCTGACTGCCAAGACCAGCGCAATGGTGTGCTGGTTGTTTGTGGGTTCCTCTATTTTTTCAGCGGCCTTTGCATTACTGGGCGGCCAGAGGATTATTGAAGAGTGGGTCTTGTCTCTGGGGTTAACGTCTCTTGAGTTCATGCTCCTTGCGCAAATTCTGATTTTTGTACTCGGTTGGCCACTCGAGTGGACCGAGATCATTGTGATCTTTATGCCGATCTTTGTGCCTTTGTTGGCGCAGTTCAATATTGATCCGCTGTTCTTTGGTTTGTTAGTCGCCCTGAATTTGCAGACGGCCTTTTTGTCCCCTCCCGTGGCGATGGCGGCTTTTTATCTGAAGGGTGTGTCGCCTCCTCACGTGACGCTCAATCAGATCTTTCTGGGCATGATGCCATTTATGGGCATACAGATTTTCGCGATCTTCTTGCTTTACATGTTCCCAGCGATTGGGTTGTGGTTACCTGAAGTTCTTTACAAATAAATATGTTTGAAACGATTGAAGTTGTTCGTGGTTCGCGCGTCGCCGTTATTTGGTTGAATCGACCCGAGGTACACAACGCGCTGAACGAAGTCATGGTCAAGGAGTTGACACAAGCGATTGATGCGTCGGCTCGCGATGAACAGGTCAACGCGATTGTGCTGGCTTCTCGTGGCGACTCATTTTGTTCGGGTACGGATCTGAATTGGTGTCGAACCGCCTTGGACGGTGAGAGCGGTTCGGCAAAGGCAATGACGGTTGCCTTGGCTAGCATGCTCAAGGTTATTGAGACCTGTCCTGTTCCTGTGATTGTGCGCGTGAACGGCCATTGTGTTGGGGCTGGGATTGGTTTGGTCGCAGCCGCCGATATCGCAGTTGCGAGCCATCATGCAGAGTTTACGCAAGCCGAAACGCGCTTAGGTTTGACGCCCTATCTTGTTGCCCCTTATCTTAGTCGGGCCATAGGTGTTCGCAGTGCGAACAGGTGGTTAGTGACCGGAGAGACTTTTAGCGCTGCAGAGGCGTGGCGTCTGGGTTTGATTCATGAGATTTGTGACGCTTCAGAGCTTGATGCAAAGATTAATGGCATTCTGGGCCATTTATTGACCGCAGAGCCTGGCGCAGTCAAAGCGACGCGCACATTGCTGAAGTCTTTCTCTGAGGATGATGCTCCCGTGTCTGATCCCGCCCTCGCGAGGGAAGGGGTTTCGGCATTTCTTGAAAAAAGATGGCCGAGTTGGGCACCTGACGAGCTTAAGTAGTCCTAACGAGCTTATATAGTCTATGTAGGGACGAGCGAGCGATGCCCGGAATACGAAATGCCATTGAACTTTTATAGGTCGAGCCAGTCTGAGTCCTGATAAAGTTCCATCATTGCATTGTTCGCACCCCTTGGTTTGGACGCTGCACTGATGGGAACGATGACCTGACCTGATGTTCAATGCTTTGAGGAGTCGATGATGAAAAAGTCCGTCACACTGGCGATTGCGGCAGCTGTCCTGACTGCCTCGACGCTGACGCCTGCGTTTGCTGGACCTAATCATTATCGTCAAGGTCCTGCGCATGGATACAAGCAACATCACGGGTATAACCAGAGTAACTTTAATGCGTGGAATGCAGCTGCGCTTGGTGCCGCTGTGGGGGTCGTCATTGGTGTAGGTAGTCAATACAACCCCTATGTGGCACCACCACCGGTTTATTATCCCCGCGTCGTGAATGTTTATCCGCCTGCAGTGCCGCCTTATGGCCAGTTTTATTCCTTACCCGTCCCTTGCCGCATAGCGCAGATCCCCGTGTATGATCAATATGGTCGTTTGATCCAATATCAGCAGACGTGTGTGAACTAAAAATCTAGCAAATTAAAAATTAAAAACGAGAAGAGGCAATGCGAGCAGCTTGGTATCAAAAAAATGGTGAAGCCCGCGATGTGTTATGTGTGGGAGAGCTTCCTTTGCCCGAAGCCGGGCCTGATGAGGTCAGGGTCAAGATTCACGCATCAGGCGTGAATCCCTCTGACGTCAAATCGCGTCGTAATCGTCCCATCCATGATCCACGTATTGTGCCGCACAGTGATGCAGGCGGTGTGATCGATCAGGTCGGACCTGGTGTTTCAAAAGAGCGGCTGGGTGAGCGCGTGTGGTTGTGGAATGCGCAATATCAACGACCTTTTGGTAGCGCAGCGCAGTATGTCTCGCTCCCCCAGGCTCAAGCGGTTGCCTTACCTGAGCACGTGGATTTTGATGGTGCTGCCTGCATGGGTATCCCCGGATTGACGGCGTTTGAAGCGGTCAGGCGTTGTGGTGATATCGCGGGAAAAACAGTGTTGGTGATCGGAGCGGCCTCGGCTGTGGGACACTATGCGGCTCAAATGGCGACGCTCAAAGGCGCGCGCGTGATTGGCACGGTGAGCTCAGAAGCCAAAGCGGCGCATGCGCGGGCTGCGGGCGTGAAAGAAACGATCAACTACAAGACCGAGGCGGTGGCTCAGCGGGTCAAGGAGCTCACTGGCGGCCGCGGTGCCGATGCCATCATCGATATGGATTTTTCTACGACCACGGATTTGGTGCGCGATGGGGCTTTGGCGCCTCACGGCACGGTGGCATGTTTCGGTTCGAATCGTGTCGAGCCTCCACAGATCCCGTTTCGTCTGTGTTTAACCACAAGTCTGAGCCTGCAGTTTTTCTTGGTGTACGACTTGACGCCTGTGGAACGAGAGGTCGCGCTCAAAGGATTAAGCGAACTACTCGCATCCGGGAAGCTCAAGCATGCGATTGGCGCACGTTTTGCGTTGGCCGACATTGTTGCCGCGCACGAGGCGGTTGAGCAAGGCAAGGTGCTTGGCAATGTCGTCATTGATTTGTTGAGCGATTAAAGCGCAGCAAACCAAGCATCATGCGCGGTGTTTTCAGACCGATGGTTGCAGATAGCGACCATCGAGCTTGTTGAATTGCCCGCAACCTATTTGTGTCAAAATTGCATCGATTTCTTTGCGCATGATGGCCAGCACTTGATCGGCGCCGTCTTGCCCGAGCGCGGCAACCGCATAGAGCGTGGGGCGTCCGAAGATGCAGCTTTGCGCACCCAAGCACTTTGCGACCACCACATCCGAGCCACGTCTTACGCCGCTATCCAGCATCAAGGTCGCGCGATCGCCAACGGCCGCTTTGATTGCAGGCAACATCGTGAGCGACGAGGGTGCATTGTCGAGTTGTCGCGCACCGTGATTTGAAACAATAATGCCCTGTGCCCCGGCCTGAACGGCTTGTGTCGCATCATCGGGGTGGAGTAGTCCTTTGATCACCAGTGGGCCCGACCATTGATCTCTGATCGCTGCGACAGTGTCCCAGCTTGTCATGGCCGCAGGAGTTAGGCTGCCATACATGTCTGCGACTTCGTCGGCCGAGGCGCCATAGGGTTGCCAGTTACTCATCATTGGCATGCCGCCGGCTTTTAAATACTCAAGGACCCAGCCCGGTTTGGTCAACGCATCGAGCATGATGGCGGGCGTCATCCTAAAGGGGCGAGTGAAGCCATTGCGACGATTGCGTTCTCTGTTGGAGTTTACAGGGACGTCAACGGTGATCACGAGTACGCCTACGTTTGCATCACGAGCCCTTTTGACCAGATCGAGGTTGATGCGCGGATCGCTAGTGGCATACATTTGAAACCAAACATTATCTGGTGCGATCTGTGCGGCTTCTTCTATTTTCAGATTGCTCGCGCTCGACAACAGGAAAGGAACATTTGCCTTTTTTGCGGCGGCGGCGAGCATCGCGTCCGCGCCAGTCCGGAACAGGCCGGCCATCCCGGTAGGAGAAATGCCGATCGGACTAGAATAGGTGCGACCAAAGAGTTCGACGGACTGATCGCGTTGGGTCACATCCACCAAGTATCTCGGCAGGAGTTGATGCTTTGAAAAGGCTTCTCGATTGCGAAGCATGCCGAGTTCGTCATCGGCGCCGCCATCGATAAAGTCAAAAGCAATTTTCGGCAACCTGCGTTTGGCGAGGGCTCTGAAGTCGTGAAGATTGATGGGTGTGGGCATGGGGTATCCGTAGGCGTCTTAGATGTAAATTCTCGTGCCAAAATTTACTACAGACAGTCACTTTCTAGGCAATCAATATTTGTTGCAAAGCAGCACAGCAGGAAATGATGATTTTTGTAGTACAAATAGATCGAATGAATCCTTACACTCATTTTTATTGATACACCTTTTTAATCGGATGCTTTTATGAAAATTACCGCTTCTGGCGCTAGTCCTTATGTTCGCAAAGCGATGGCATGTGCCATCGCACGAGGCATTGACAGTCAATTGGAAAAGTGGACGATCGCCACGACTGATCCGGTGTTATCGCACTCCAACCCTCTAGGTAAAATTCCAACGTTGGTGACCGACGAAGGTGTTGCGCTGTTTGATAGCCCTGTGATTTGTGAGTTTCTCGATAGCATTGGTAGCGCACCTGCACTATTCCCCGCAGCAGGCCCCGCACGCTGGGCGGCGCTGCGCCTGCAGGCGATTGGCGATGGCATCTTGGATGCGAGTCAGCCCCGCCGCCGCGAATTAGCCTTGCCGCAAGACGAAGGCCGCGTGGCTTATATCGATTTGCAGCGTGGTAAGGTCGCGCGCGCAGTGGATGTGCTTGAAAAAGAAGCTGCAAGTCTCGGTGCGCTTAAGACCATTGGTGACATCGCCGTGGCCTGTGCCTTGGGATATCTGGATTTCCGTTTCGCGCATGAGCCATGGCGCCCAGGTCATCCAAAGCTTGAGGCTTGGTACAGCAGCGTGGTGAGTTTGCCGCCAATGGCCAAGACGATGCCAACGGCTTGACGATTCAGACCTCTCATCTCACGCTCGACCGGGAGCGGCGCACTGTATTGCGCGACGTATCCTTGACGATCGCGCCCGGGGAGCTTGTGGGATTGCTTGGCCCCAATGGAGCGGGTAAATCGACGCTCCTCGCGGCATTCGCGGGGGAGCTCTCGCCCGCGCAAGGGGTCATTAAACTGGACGCGATTGATCTTGCTAAACGCTCCGCGTTAGATCTTGCGCAGCACCGTGCGGTGGTGACACAGCAGTCGAGTTTGAGTTTTGACTTGAGCGTGCTTGAAGTCGCGCAGATGGGCGCATACCCG
>JBIKOQ010000169.1:0-4670 GCA_044357955.1 Burkholderiaceae bacterium
GCAGTCATGATCGGTTTCAATGGTCCAGCCATCGAGATGGCGCTCAAGCTGTAGGACCGATGTGCCAAGGCGTGACGCAATCGATGGGCATTGTTCGATTGTTTTCCAACAGTCTTGGTAAAAATCTGATGAGCGAATGTATTGATAAGGATGACTTTCGCTGCCTCTCTTTTCATTTGGTTGCGCTTGTTGACCAAAAAGCCAGGCTGTCCAAGTGTGACTGACCAGATGCGAGAGTGCGTGTTGTCGTGGTGCCCAGAAACACCAGCTACGATCGTCCTGATAGTGCGTCCGGGGCTCAATGATCATGGCAGATTGAGAGCTCTGTCGCTTGGCAAGCTCACGCGCAAGCGATAAGCCGGCGCATCCGCCTCCTATGATGGCAAGATCAAGGCGCTTGGTCGGTACCAAAGCAGTCTTGTAAATGTCGATGTAAGGATCGCTCATGAAGTGGATGAGATTGGCGCTCGCTAGGATACATAGCGTAACGCACGAGAGCGGATGCTGCACAGAGGACTTTACGCGGCTGCGAAATAACTGCGCGCCGATCCCAAGACTGATAGTCCGCCTGAGCGACTTTTTGCCCAATTTCACGGTAGACACGAGCTGCGACGATAATGCCGTAACGCGCGGCGGGAGGAAGGTATCCTACACCGCTCAGTCCGCTTCGATAATAGAGCTCTGCAAGAGTGAGGATTCTTTTGGTAGCCGCTTGTAAGTGTTTTGTTTGTTCTGCTTGAGGATCAACGATCTCTGAGGCGATGAGCTGGTGTTGCCATGTCCCTGGCAGGTAAACCCTTCCGTTTTTAGCATCTTGACCAACATCACGGGCGATGTTCGTGAGTTGCATCCCAATGCCTAGGTCGATCGCGAAGGGCCATGCGTTTTGATCGCGCACATCTAAAACAAAGCACATCATTAGACCCACTGTGCCTGCGACTTGATAGGCATAGTGTAGGAGTGCGGCTTCATCTTCGATGCGTACATGTTTCAAATCAGACTGCATGCCATCGATGAGCGAGCGAACAGGCGCAATCGGCATATTGGTCTCTTGCATTAGAGCAATCATATCCGCTACGCAACTCTGTTGCGAGTGACCGTGTATCAAGGCCGTTTTAATTTGTTCTAAGTCATGATGGGCTTGTGCCTGATCGCTGGACTCGTCTGCGATATCATCGACGTAACGACAAAAGGCATAGAGACGTGCGGCGCGGCTACGATAGGTCGGCGCCAATAATTGACTGGCAAAGTAAAAACTTCGCCCATGCGATTTTAGAACAGCGAGAGCTTGATCCTGGGCCGCTAACATCAGTGAGGGCCTCGTTCAGCGTCAGGCAGCAGTCGATCTACCACCTTTGCGGAGGAAACAACGCCAGGTAAGCCCGCGCCAGGGTGCGTACCGGCACCGACTAAAAATAAATTGCTCGCTCCTTCACCGCGATTGTGAAACCGAAACCATGCGGACTGGCTAAAAATCGGAGATATGGAAAAACCTGCGCCATCAGGCGAAAGGTACCGATCCTTAAAGTCGACAGGGGTCATAAAAAACTGATCAACGATATTTTCTCTCAGGCCGGGCAAGGTCCGTTGTCCAAGCGCATCGATCACGCGATTGGCGAGATCAGGGCCTACTTTGTCCCAATCAATGTTTGCCTGTAAGTTTGGCACGGGTACTAAGGCATAGAAACTATCTCCTCCTGCAGGCGCAAAGCTAGGATCGGTCGCAGTAGGGCGATGAAGATAAATTGAAAAATCATCTGATAAGACTTTACGATTGAAAATATCGTCCAGTAATTCTTTATAACGGGGTCCCATCCAGATCGTGTGATGCGCAACTGAGGGATACTGAGTTTTAGTACCAAAAAATAATACAAACAAGCCCATTGATTTGCGCCAATGCTTTGTTTTGAAACGCGCTAACCAAGAGACATTTTGTTTGGGGAGTAGGTCTCGGTAGAGGTGGGCGGGATCTGCATTGGAGATCACATAGTCGCTTGCAAGGGTTTCCCGTCGACCGTCTGAGTATTCAATTTCGACGCGATCGATTTTTTTATGATGACTTTTTATGGAAGTCACTGTCGTATTTAACTTGATCTCGATCCCTTGTTCGATCATCAGTGTCTCTAGTGCATCGACCAAGGCACCGGTACCACCCATCGCAAAGTGCACGCCATGCGCTTGTTCTAAAAAATGAATCAAACCATAGATAGACGTAGTATCAAAAGGGTTGCCGCCGACAAGCAAAGGCTGAATTGAAAATGCCTGACGTAAATAATCACTTTTAAGATAACGACAGACCATTTGGTAGACGGTGCGCCAGGCCCCCAATCTCGCAAGATGGGGGATTTGGGCAATCATAAAAGCCATGCTGTGAAAGGGACGATCCGATAGCTTGGTAAAGCCAATGTCGTACAGCTTTTGAGATTGCTCTAGGAGACGTTTGTAACCGTCGACATCCTCAGGACTCAGTCGCCTGATTTCCGCTAACGTGTCTTCGAGCGAGCCGCCATAATCAAAATGATTGCCGTCAGAGAACTCGAAGCGGTACCAAGGTTTAAGTGGGACGAGTTTGACGTGGTCATGCAGAGACTGGCCAAAAAGTTCAAAGAGTTCTTCAAAGAGAAACGGTGCCGTTAAAACCGTTGGTCCGGCATCGTGCTTAAAGCCCCCGCGCTCAAAGACTTGGGCACGCCCCCCTAAGCGAGGACAGCGATCCACCAAAGTCACTTCATAGCCTTTTTTACGCGCACGTAGAGCAGCGGCCATGCCTCCAAATCCTGCGCCAATGACGACAACGCGACTCATGCTTCCTCAACACTGAGTTTTCCGCACAAGCTCAGTAAATAGGCTCCGCTCTCAGCGGGTAATTGCGCTGCGGAGTATTCTGCAAGACGTAAGTGCTTCTGCATGAGATCAAGCGCCTCGCGGGTGGCTTGACTGCGATCCACATCACGCCTTTGTAAAACGCCAACGATATTGCAGGTGCCTCGCGCTAAGTCATCCTCGACATCATTGAGGTCGTCGGCGATCTGATATGCGATTGCAAAAGACTCTCCCGCCTGTTTGGCAATGGGCAGAGAGGTGAGCCGATTACACGTGATCATGACGAGTTCGAGAGGGAGTGCGAGGAGACTGCCAGACTTGGCGGAGGCAATATCGAGATAACCTTGAAGATTGACTGGCTCGGCTGCAAAGGCAAGGTCAAGTGTTTGACCGTGGATGAGATCCGCAGTGCGTTGATGAAGGTGTAGCACAAGTTCTTGAGTGTGTTGATCAATCTGCGCGATCGTCTCGAACGCTGCAGAAAGCATTAAGGTACCCGCGCACATCGCCGTGCTTTGATCAAAACGTGACCAAGCCGCTTCTTTGCCACGTCGCTGGGTATCGCCATCTTGAATGTCGTCATGCAGCAGGGACGCGTTATGAATCAGCTCACAACTCGCGGCAAGGGCGATGCAAATATTTTCGCTTAATTCTAAGGCAAGGCCCGCAGTGAGTGCGAGTCGCGCTCTAGCATGGCTGGCTTTGCTATCAAAGTGATAGCGAATCAGTGCGTTTAATTGATCTGAGTGTTGACGTATAAGTTTGTCATGGATGAACGTATTCATCGTTTGCAATAGATCGTTCATCTTTGCAACATCGTGCGGTGCATCAGTCCTCATTTGCACATCCTAAAAAAACAATCCCTGATCAAAAATTCTGACCAGGGATTGATTTGTGCCAGAGTCACCAATAGGTGATTGATAGACTAGCTTAGTTTGCAGCGCCCTGTGACTTACGCACAGCGATCATGAAAATCATCACGCCGAAGACGGCTTTAGCGATGATGTCAGCGATCGTGTAACCCACCTCGATCACAGTCGTTGCGGTACCGCCGTTGAGAGACATCGCAAAAGGAGCGAAGTAAACGACTGGGTAGAAAGACCAGGAAAGAATGACAACCCAACGTGCTGAGCTAATCAGTCCGCGCACATCTGCAGGTTGCTTTTCAATGGACTCGGACAGGCCGGAGAACAAGTTGATAACGATGTAGAGGAAAGGAATCATCGACAACGCACCCCAAATGAAGCGGGTACTGTCAATGCCACCGGAAACTTCACCAGGGTATCCAAGCACAATCATCAATGCAGCTGCGCCGCCGAGCTTGACGCTCTTGCTGATTGTTTCAGCGCGGGACAAACCCATCACCAAGATCAATTCGATCAAGAGAAGCGGAACAGTCAAGAGCCAATCGACATAACGATAGGCAACGTTAAACGCAACACCGGTTGCTTTCACGACACCGTTAACTGCGGTATAAGCCTCGCCGAAACTAGAGAAGATGCGAAGATAGTGGTAACCGGCAATAAACGTGACAAGACCGGTGATGACAAGCGCAGTTTTATATTTTTGTGAAACCTGCGAAAGTCCTAGCCAGAAAAAGATGGTTGCTGCGAAAAATGTTGCGACACCAAAAGAAAAGGCGTTATAGATCAGCTCGTACTGCCCAAAGGTCAGTTGCATTTGGAATATCTCCTTGAGGGAATGCTTCAGTTAAAACTGCCAGCGTTCCAAGGCCTATTCAAATGCGATGATAATGACATATCTTGATAGGCAGGCCATTTCAAAAAATTATCAAAATGACCAGAACAGGCGAAGAGTACGCCTGTATTTTTTTGTAAGCAAGGATT
>JBIKOQ010000170.1:0-4669 GCA_044357955.1 Burkholderiaceae bacterium
ACCAGTACGATCATCAAGACAAAAGAGAGAAAAACAAGAATCTTTTTTCGGCTGGCGTTGAGAGCGCTCGCGAGATGGGCATACTCTTGCATATACGCCGTAAGCTTAAAGACGCGAAATATCCGGATCAGTCTCAACACACGTACGTCAATCAATGCGTGTAACTCAGGGAAAAATAGTGCAAGGTAGGTGGGTAACACCGCAAGCAAGTCAATGACACCAAAAAAACTGGTGGCGTATTTTCTGCGGTTTTTGGCGCAATACAGTCGGGCGGCATACTCCACGCTAAAAAGGATGGTGAAAATCCATTCCAGCACAAATAAATAGGTATGGTAGTCACGCGCGATGTGCTGGACACTGTCGAGCACCACGACGACCAGTGAGATCAGAATGAGTGCGATGAGGGTTTTGTCAAAGAGGCGACCAGCCGCTGTTTCATTGGTAAAGACCAGCGTATACATCTGATCTTTGATTGTCTGTTCCGAACGCGTCATCGTGAAGAAGCTTCCAAATGTTGAACGATATCGCGGGCGACGGCTTGGCCGCTGAGCCAGGCGCCTTCGACTTTTTCAGTGCTAGTCCAGTCGCCACACAAACCCAGTTGCAGGTTAGGATCAAAAAGATGACCATGATGCGTGGCGTGTCCAAGTCTGGCAAACCGCCAGAGATGCGTTTGGTATGTTTGTGGCCGATAGCCTGTCAATGTCTCGAATCCTGCTGTTAAGAGCGGCGCAGCCTCGTCTTTGGTGAGGTTGTCATGCGCGGAGCTCCACTCGGTTGTTGCGTGGGCCACCCAGGCTTCGCCTGAGAGACGTTGGGGTTTACTTGAGCTCCTGGCGATCCAGCTAAACATACCCTGATTGATGAAAGCCGCGTCAAAATCAAAAGGGAGTCTTGCCGTCGCGTAAATCATCAGGGTCCAACAGGGTGCCATGACGGCATCCCGACAACGCTCGTAAAGTGAAGCGGAGTGGGGCTGAACCAGCGGCTCGGCCTGTTTGGAGGGAATCGCTAGAACGATGGCGTCAAAGCGCGGGTCTAGTTGGCCGTGTTCTTTTGAGCGCAAGGTCCATTTTTCGCCTTCATGACTCAGCTGATCGATGGTGGTGGAAAATTGGATCGTTAAGTCTTTTGCTAATTGTTTGGCGGGTGCCGTCATTGAGGGCGTGCCCACAAAACGACCCGTTGAAGCGGTAATCGCTTGCCAGCCCTTGGCATCAAAACTAGTGATTTGGGCTTCCCAAGGTGCTGCGGCACCCGTTTTTTGCCATATGTCGACTTGATTTTTAAAGGCGGGGTCGCGCGCTGTGAAATATTGAGCGCCGTGATCACAGGCCCAAGTCTCGAACTGACGCGTGCTCATCCGTCCACCCACACCACGGCTTTTTTCAAACACTTGAACCCGGCATCCTTGCGCCGCCAAGGCTTGGGCGCAACTCAGGCCAGCCAAGCCTGCGCCGATAATTGCGATAGAGCGTGATGATTGCATAGCGATGAGATCCGAGTGGAAAGGAGGCGAATGGACTTTGTTGCACTATTTTATGGGTTTCGAGAGGTCATAACGCCGAGTTGGCATAGGGTTTATGCCGATGATCTCGTTTGGTGGCTCGGTTTACTCTTAGCCAAGCTTAGTGTCAGTGATTCAATAAAGGAAAAAGTAATGAAGAACTTTCTGAAGTCATTATTGCTAGGTGCCTGTATTGTGGGGGCGAGCTTTGGCGCGCTCGCGCAAGGCTATCCCAACAAACCTATCCGTATGATCGTGCCGTTTCCGCCAGCGGGGGCGGCTGATCAGACCGCGCGTATCGTGATGAGGGCCTTGTCAGAAACCTTGGGTCAAACCATCATTATCGATAACCGGGCGGGCGCGGATGGCGCGATTGCGGGCTTGGCCGCGATGAATGCAGCACCTGATGGCTATACGCTATTGTTCGCAACTACCACAGGGTTGAATGGCGCACCGACTATGCGCAAAGTCCCCCCTTATGATCCTCTCACCGCATTCACACCGATTTCTTTGGTTGGAAAATTTGGCTTCTTCATGTTTGTCAACGCGGAAGTTCCCGCCAAGACGATGAAAGAGTTGATCGCTTACGCCAAAGCCAATCCAGGCAAGCTCAACTATGGCAGCGGTAATGGCACGAGTATTTTGACGACAGCGCAGTTTGCGCAGGAATCTAAGCTCGATATGGTGCATGTCCCCTACAAAGGTGATGCCCCCGCGACCGCTGATCTGATTGCGGGCCGTATTCAAGTGCTGCTCGCGACGCCTGGGAATGCCTTGCAAATGGTGCAAGAAGGACGTCTGCGCGTATTGATGGCCTTGTTGCCTAGCCGAAGCCCTCTGGTGCCTGACGTCCCGACTGCCGATGAGTTAGGCATCAAAGGGATGACCATTATTCCTTGGGCGGGTTTGTTCGGACCCGCAGGTTTGCCTAAGGATGTCGTGGACCGCGTGGCCAAGGCGATGAAAGAAGTGGCAGAACGCAAAGATGTGCGCGATCAACTCGCCAAAATTGCCTTTGAATTACAGAGCTCCACACCCGCAGAGATGGGTGCGTTCAACAAATCACAACTTGAGATTTGGAAGAAAACAGCCGACGCGATCAATCTAGAGCGAAATTAAGATGCTGCCCGATGGCATCCGCTCCAGGCTGATTCAAGAGGTCAATGGTATTACGTTGCATATCTTGGAGGCCGGGTTTGAGGCGCCCGGTCGTCCGCTGATCGTGCTGTTGCATGGGTTTCCCGAGCTGGCCTATAGTTGGCGAAAGGTGATGTTGCCACTTGCCCAGCAGGGCTATCATGTTGTGGCACCAGATGTGCGCGGCTATGGGCGCAGCGGTGGGGTGGGTGTTAGCTATCACGATGATTTGCGTCCTTTTAGTACCTTAAATAAAACGCATGATGTGTTAGCGCTTGTGGCCGCATTAGGCTATCGCAGCGTAGCGGCCGTGGTCGGCCATGATCAAGGCTCACCGCTTGCAGGTTGGTGCGCCTTGATGCGTCCGGACGTCTTTCAGTCGGTCGTGATGATGAGTTCGCCATTTCGGGGTGGTCCTGTGGCGCTGCCTTTTAATACTGCAAACGAGGTTGTGAAACCGGTCTTGCCGAGTCGAATCGACGAAGAGCTCAAGCGACTCGACCCACCCAGAAAATATTACATGCGGTATTACGCGACCGAGCCCGCAAACGAAAATATCTGGCATCCAAAACAAGGCTTGCATGATTTTTTACGCGCCTACTATCACATGAAAAGCGCGGACTGGAAGGCTAATCAGCCCGTTCGTCTCAAAGGCTTGTCCGCGAGCGAATGGGAAAAATTGCCACGCTACTACGTCATGGATCTGGATCAAGGCATGGCTGAGTCCGTCGCGCCCGAGATGCCTTCGGCGCAGGAAATCGCGGCATGCACCTGGCTCACTGAGTCTGAGTTGAAATTTTATGTCGATGAGTATGCGCGCACCGGGTTTCAGGGTGGTTTGCAAGGCTACCGGGCGAATCCGGGCGACAAGGATCTAGCTGTCTTTGCTGGAAAAACAATCGATGTGCCGTCGATGTTTATCGGTGGGCAGCAGGATTGGGGAGTCTATCAAACCCCGGGAGGTCTTGAGCGTGTCGAGGGCTCTCTGACCACGCGCTATCAAGGGACTTTTCTGGTAGAGGGCGCAGGTCATTGGGTTCAACAAGAACAGCCAGAAAAAGTCAGTGAATTGTTACTGAATTTTGTAACGAGAAATACGTGATGTTGAGGTAGCATAGGCGAAAAGGCTGAGCATTGTCGTTTGGCTTGATCCCTTTGTGGAGTCCCTCTCATGAGTATCACCAATATCGACTCAGATAAGACGCGCTCAGAGCATGACTTGCTCGGCAATCGCGATGTGCCTTCTCACGCATATTACGGAGTGCACACGCTGCGCGCGATTGAGAATTTCCCGATTACCGGATTGCCGATCTCGCACTATCCGGACTTGGTGCGTGCGCTGGCTGAAATCAAAATCGCTGCAGCGCTGACCAATCAAGAACTGGGAATGCTGGACGCCAAGAAGTGTGAGGCTATCGTGGCGGCTTCCCAAGAAATCCTCCAGGGCAATCTGCACGAGCAATTCGTTGTGGATTTGATTCAGGGCGGCGCAGGGACGTCGACCAATATGAACGCCAATGAAGTGATTGCCAACCGCGCCTTGGAGTTGCTAGGACACCAGCGCGGACAGTACGAGTTTTTGCATCCTAATGAAGACGTCAATATGAGTCAGTCGACCAATGATGTCTATCCAACCTCTCTTAAACTCGCCACCTATCGCGGTTGTCAACGTTTGCTCACTCGAATGATGAGTTTGCAAGAAGCCTTCGCGCTTAAGGCCGAGGAATTTAAAGACATCATCAAGGTCGGCCGCACACAATTGCAGGATGCTGTCCCGATGACCTTGGGGCAAGAGTTTAGAACCTATGCGGTCATGTTGGGGGAGGATATCTTGAGATTGCGTGAGGCTTTGCCACTGATTTGTGAAATCAATTTGGGTGCCACCGCGATCGGCACAGGCATCAATACTCATCCAGCGTATGCTCAAAAAGTGAAAGAGCATTTGGTGAACATTACGGCATTACCACTTGAAACGGCCCCCAATCTCATCGAGGCGACGCAAGATTGTGGCGCATTTGTACAAAT
>JBIKOQ010000171.1:0-4661 GCA_044357955.1 Burkholderiaceae bacterium
GCGCGCGCCATCAAGCTCGACAGGCAGCATATAGTTATGAAACAAGGTCGCTTGACCGCTCGCATCGATCACGCGGTATTCAACGCTCGGACCGATATTGCGCAAGTTTTTATTTGTTTTGCCCGCAGCACTTCCCGTGACGGCGGCGACATGCTCACCAAAAGGCTTTGAAACAGAAGTAGGATCACCGGCAGACAAGTCCTCGACATTAATCGGACGCAGCTTAGTCACCTCAATTTTGAGTTCCGCACCCGCGGATTTCATTGTGACATCATTGGATTGGCCCACCCGCGACTTGATCTCAAAAGGCTTGTCGCTCGGACCGGCGAGGGGATAGCCTACCAACTCGATCAAACTGCCCCCATCGTCAAAGCTCGACTGATACACCGTCACACCCTTGAAGTGCAAAGGCTCATTGACCTCGATCGTCGCATCAAAGCTTTTGCCTGTATCGGGATCGGTGACTGTGACCAAGCTGGCAAAACGACTTGGCATGCCCGTGGAGTAATAATCAACGATAAATTTTTTCAACTCGATACTAAAGGGCAAAGGTTGCACCAACGCACCATCGTCAATATTGACCACGGCCGAATCGCGCTTACTGCCCTCAGGAATCAATACATTCGCGCGAAAGCTCGGGTTATTGATTGACAAACGGCCGCGCTCAGGCACGTCTGCAATCAGCATATTTTCAACAATGGGGGTCTTGCCCATGAGCCATACCTGCATCCGCACGGGCAACTCACTATCGAGCAAACCTCCCACGCAAATAATCACAATCGAAGCATGCGCAAAAATATAGCCAAGTCGATTTCCACTGCCACGCTTGGCCGCAAGCAAAACCGAGTCACCTTCATCGCGCTGCTTGACCGCATAACCCTCACCCTTGAGCCAGGCCTGCACCGAGGCGGTCGCGGCCGGGACACCTCGGCCTGTATCCAACGCAACGCGATGGTGAAAAGACTGCAGACTTGAGGTGCGGATATTCTCACGGAAAGAGCGTGCTTCCTTGAGCATCTTTGGTGCATTGCGGATCAAACATAAACTCGTCGAGGTCACGAGAAAAGCCATTGTGACCAAAAACCACCAGTTGTTATAGATGTGCCAAATTGAAAATCGATTGAACACATCAAACCAGAATGGTCCAAACTGATCGATGTAAGCGTTGGCTGAACGACCTTGGGGGATCACTGTACCGATGATGCTGGCTAAACAAATAAAAACCAACAAACTGATCGCAAAGCGCATCGAGCTCAGGAGCTCGAGAAAATTAGCCAGCGGTCTAGTTGCGGTCTTTATCATGATTACGTGATTGCCCAATGAGCGAAGTTGCTAGAGCGACTTATAAGGTGCGAAAAAAAGGAGGTCTTCAGACCCCCTTTTTTACTATATCTTTGGCGCCAAACGCGTTAAAACATTACAAATGTTATTTCGTTTTTTTTAGCGCAAACCTGCTGCATAGTCAGAAACAGCCTTAATGTCTGAGTCTGACATACGATCCGCAATTTGGTTCATCATAGGTGAATTACCACGGTGACCTGCACGGAACAGTTTGAGCTGATCTTCGATGTAAGAGGGGTATTGTCCACCCAGACGTGGATATTGTGCCGGAATACCTGCACCATTGGGGGAATGACACCCAGCGCAAGCAGGGACATTCCGCTCAGGAATGCCTCCACGCCATATTTTTTGACCGCGCTCCACCAACTTTTCGTTGGTGGCGGTCGCAGGTTGAGCCAAGGTTTGCAAGGACAAGAAATAGGCAAGATTATGCATGTCCGCGTCGGTCAGCGGCGTCGCCAACGCTTGCATCACGGAAGGCGCGCCATCAGCACCCTTGCGCAACGCGGTCTTGGCGCCTGCTTTGATACGGAACTCGACGAGCTGCTTATATAAATACTCGTGTGACTGAGCGGAAAGATTGGGGTTGGCAGGGATCGTACTGTTACCAGCCGCGCCATGACAGGAGGCGCAGGCTACGATACCGCGCGCTGCATCACCCTGTTCATAGAGCTGAGCGCCTTTGGCGGCGTCAGGTTTTGCTGGACCCTTGACAGGGCCTGCGGCCATACTGGTTGATACGGCAGACACCCCAAGCAGTAACCCGCTCACAAGCACTATCTTGGACACTACCTTGGACAGCACACGCTTCATTGAAGACCTCGACGCTTGTAATCTTTCTATAAATCAACAACTTCTAAACCCAAGATTATACAATAGCGTTCGAGCTTATTCTTAATGGCCCTCCTTGTGTCAATCCTGCATCGCGCTTCATTTTTCACTTCAGCTGCCAGGCTGGATCAACTACCCTTTCCCGGAGCCCCTGAAGTCTGCTTCGTGGGTCGCTCCAATGCGGGCAAGTCCACGGCGATTAACGTCCTGACTAACCAAAGAAGACTGGCGTTTTCCAGTAAGACTCCCGGGAGAACTAGACTCATCAACATGTTTGGTCTGCCCGACCCGCTCGATCCCGAAGGACAACTCGGCTTTCTGGTTGATTTACCCGGCTATGGCTATGCCTCGGTGGCGCAACGCGCCAAAGAAGAATGGGCGGATATTTTGGGTGGCTATCTCCAAAGCCGCGAGTCTCTCGCTGGCATTGTGCTGCTGATTGATATTCGCCGCGGCGTTACCGAGCTCGACCGACGTCTCGCCAACTGGATCGCTCCAACTCGACGACCCGTGATGGCCTTGCTCACCAAAGCGGATAAGTTTCCTTATGGGCAACGCATCAAAGCCGTCTTTGCTGTTAAAAAAGAACTCGAAGACATTGGGGCGCTCAATGCGGTCCCGTTCTCCGCCACTGCCCGTATCGGGCTCGAAGAGGCTACCCTCCAAATCGAAAACTGGATTTCACCCAAGGTCGTACCATGACAACACCACACCTCATCCTTGCCGACTTTCCTGCCAACCGCCCACGTCGCCTTCGCCGCGATGACTTTTCTCGACGATTAGTGCGCGAGCACTCACTATCAGTCGATGACTTGATTTATCCCGTTTTTGTCGTTGAAGGTACAGGAGTGCGTCAACCCATCGCCTCCATGCCCGGTGTGTTTCGCTACTCTCCAGACACGATTCTGGAAGTCGCCCGCGAATGCGTTGAGCTCGGTATCCCCGTGATGGCGCTGTTCCCGGTCATTGATCCCGCACTCAAAGCGCTGGATGGCGCCGAGGCGATCAACCCCAAAGGCCTCATTCCACGTGTGGTCGCTAGCCTGAAAAAACACTTTCCAGAGCTCGGCCTGCTAACAGACGTGGCACTCGACCCCTAC
Organism: Burkholderiaceae bacterium; assembly: GCA_044357955.1. Lineage (GTDB taxonomy): Bacteria > Pseudomonadota > Gammaproteobacteria > Burkholderiales > Burkholderiaceae_B > Zwartia. Next base: position 3,273 of record JBIKOQ010000171.1, read on the forward strand.
ACCAGCCACGGCCAAGATGGCGTGATCGATGAAAACGGCTATGTTATGAATGACATTACCGTCAAAATCTTGACGCAACAGGCTTTAGTCCAAGCCGAAGCAGGCGTGGATATCGTGGCACCTAGCGACATGATGGACGGTCGCATTGGAGCCATTCGCACGGCGCTTGAGGCCAACCACTTCATCCACACCCGCATCATGGCCTACTCAGCTAAATTTGCCAGCGCGTTTTATGGTCCTTTTAGAGATGCCGTTGGCTCAGCTGCCAACTTGGGCAAATCCAATAAGCTGGTCTATCAAATGGATCCAGGCAACATTGACGAAGCGCTACGCGAAGTCGCGGCCGACCTGCACGAGGGCGCAGACATGGTGATGGTTAAGCCTGGCATGCCCTATCTGGATGTACTACGCCGTGTTAAAGACGCCTTTCACGTCCCGACCTTTGCCTATCAAGTCAGCGGTGAGTACGCGATGCTCAAAGCAGCAGCTGCCAATGGATGGCTAGATCACGACAAGGTCATGATGGAGTCGTTGCTTGGCTTTAAACGCGCAGGGGCAGATGGAATTTTGACTTACTTTGCTCCCGCTGCAGCAAAACTCCTTAAGGGTTCAACCTAGCGAGCTCAGCCTGGCGCGCACTCAAGCGCCGGGCAAAGTACCAAGCAAGCAAGGGTAAACCAATAATCCCAACAGGAAATACGGTTGACAAGCCAAAACTGTCACCCAGCCAGGCACAGACCGCCACCCCGAGTGACTGGCCTAAAAACAAAAAAGACGCAAAGACTGACACCGCTGAACCACGGGCAGAGGGTGCCATTTGCGTCGCATGCGTTTGCAATACCGCGTGCAAAAAGTAATAACCTAAACCAGACAAGACGCTCGCTAACACGCCCCAGTACCAAACTGTTGAAAGCATAAAGACGGCATAGGCAACCGCCATGGTGATGCCACCTGTCAGCGCCAATCTGCGCTCACCCAGCCACGTCACAAACTGGTTCGCACGAATCGCATAAATAAATGCGCCGAGTGCAAAAAATCCGCTAATCATGCCCGCCCATGAAACCGGGATGCCATGACGCTCATGTAAAAAGGCGGGCACAAAAGCAAGCGGGCCAAAGACAAAAAAACCTTCGATACAGACAATCACCAAAACCATCACGGCCCAGCGTGTGGACACCACTTGTTTCAGAGGGCCGAGGATACTCGCGCTTTGAGACGATATGTGAGGCTTTTCAGGCACACTGCCGCGACGCGAAATCAACAAACTACCCACAATAAAATAGACGGCGGCCATCCAGACAAAAGCCCAGCGCCAGCCAATCGTATCAGCGAAAATTCCTCCGAGCAGCTGACCAAGTGCAAGACCGGATATCGAGCCCACCAAAAAAC
>JBIKOQ010000172.1:0-4655 GCA_044357955.1 Burkholderiaceae bacterium
CGAGGGGTTTTTCGTCGTACGAATGCCACATGCTTCCATGATTTCAAGCTTGGCATCAGCCGTGTCTGCGCCGCCAGAAATCAAGGCACCAGCGTGACCCATGCGCTTACCAGCCGGTGCGGTGACACCTGCGATAAAGCCAACCATCGGCTTTTTCATGTTCTCTTTTGCCCACAAAGCCGCATTGACTTCATCAGGACCACCGATTTCACCAATCATGATCACAGCATCGGTGTCAGGATCTTCGTTGAACAGTTTGAGCACATCAATATGCTTCAGACCATTGATGGGGTCACCACCAATTCCCACCGCGCTGGATTGCCCGAGGCCGAGCTCAGTGACCTGTGCCACGGCTTCGTATGTCAAGGTGCCTGAACGGCTGACAATACCGATGCGACCTTTGCGATGGATGTGTCCTGGCATGATGCCAATTTTGATTTCGTCTGGCGTAATCAAACCTGGGCAATTGGGTCCAAGCAGCAAAGTCTTGCTGTTCATTTTTGCCATGCGATCTTTGATTTCGAGAAGATCGCGAACTGGAATACCCTCGGTGATACAAATCACCAAATCCAATTCGGCCTCAATGCCTTCCCAAATGGCTGCAGCAGCACCCGCGGGTGGCACGTAAATTACTGAAACATTGGCGCCCGTCTCGGCTTTTGCGTCTTTAACTGACGCGAAAATCGGGATGCCTTCGAAGTCTTCGCCGGCTTTTTTAGGATGCACACCCGCAACAAATGCGGCTTGTCCATTCGCGTAAGCACGAGAAGTCCGCGTATGAAACTGACCGGTTTTACCGGTAATGCCCTGTGTAATAACTTTAGTATCTTTGTTGATAAGAATCGACATGTCAGAATCCCTGGCAGAATTATTTAGCTGCTGCGACGACGCGCGTGGCCGCGTCGGCCATCGTGTTAGCGCTGATGATGGGCAGGCCAGATTCGGCCAACATTTTCTTGCCCAACTCTTCGTTGGTACCCTTCATGCGCACCACGAGAGGCACATTCAGGTTGACCGCTTTACATGCCGTGATGATGCCCTGGGCAATCACATCGCAACGCATAATGCCGCCGAAAATATTGACCAAAATTGCTTTGGTGCCCTTGTTTGCAAGCATGATCTTGAAGGCTTCGGTGACACGCTCTGCCGTAGCACTGCCACCCACGTCCAGAAAGTTCGCAGGTTCGCCGCCAAACAGTTTGATGGTGTCCATCGTCGCCATCGCAAGACCTGCGCCGTTGACCAAACAACCAATATTGCCATCAAGCTGGATATAAGCAAGCTCATGCTTGCTGGCTTCGATTTCGGCAGGGTCCTCTTCGTCCAAGTCGCGATACGCAACGATATCAGGATGGCGGAACAGAGCATTAGGATCAAAGTTGAACTTGGCGTCGAGTGCGATGATGTCGCCCGAACCCGTCAAAATCAGGGGATTGATTTCCGCCAGTGAGGCGTCAGTATCCCAATACGCTTTGTAGAGTTTTTGAAACTCTGCGCACGCCTTGGCAATAGAAGCTTCTGGCACACCAATGCCCCGCGCGAGGCCTTCGGCTTCTTTGTTTGTCAGACCCTGACCAGGATCCACAAACACTTTGAGAATTTTTTCGGGGTGCTTTTCGGCGACTTCTTCAACATCCATGCCGCCTTCGCTCGAAGCCATCACGCAGACACGTTGTGTGCCACGGTCTGTCACGATCCCGACGTAGTATTCCTTTTTGATGTCTGCGCCCTCTTCGACTAACAGACGACGCACTTTCTGACCCTGTGGGCTCGTTTGGTGCGTAATCAGCTGCATGCCAAGAATCTCAGACGAAATCTGGCGCACTTCGTCGATCGAACGAGCCAGCTTGACGCCGCCGCCCTTTCCGCGACCACCTGCGTGGATCTGCGCTTTAACCACCCAAACGGGGCCACCGAGTTTTTTAGCAGCGTCTACAGCCTCATCCACGGTATACGCGGGAAAGCCTTGAGGAACGACTACACCAAACTTCCGAAGCAACTCTTTGCCTTGATACTCGTGGATTTTCATGGGAATCCTGTCCGTCCAAAAAAACTAAAAAAAGCGATTGCCTGGAAAACTAAACACCAGGGCCCGGGGGTGTTGCATTTGAATCGACATACCACTGCGGATAATGTTCTTTGGTCACTTCGCCATCGGGTCGCCAGGCATAGCATCCTCCCATCTGGAAGGGCCTGCGGCCCGCTGACTCAGCCTCTGCGCGTTTTTGACCCGCCATGCTTTGAACAGCAGCGGTCGGCAACACGGAAGCGAGTTCGGTCATATGCGTACATCCTGCAGTCCGACCAAAACGTTCTTTGATCTGTTGACGAAAACTTTTTAGCAAATTCATTCCGACGAGATCTTGATACGCGTCCGAAACCGCCGTACAGGACGTCCCGAAGGGCGAGGCGTCATACATCGCGAACGCTTCTTTAATTTCAAAGCTAGTGTCTATCGTGATACGCAAATGCATATGATGAAACGGCTTGCCTGCAGCCTGAACCGTTCCATTGCGCTTGGTGTAAGAATAAGATTTGTTGTCAATCAGTTCGGCCTCAATATCCCAGAGACCATCATCTCGTTCGAAGGAATGAACCTGTATCGAACGGTTGTGCATCGGTTTGCGAGAACTGGCTGGCGCTGGAAGCGGCATACTAGGTTGGGCGGTCAATTGACACATTGCAACAAAGATTTAAAGTATAGCGCACCTAGCCTCTATGACCTAGTGACGCACAATAACCATAGGATGAACATGGTCTAGACGCGTTCATCTATCGACGCTCATTGCTGCGGGTGTTACTCATCCAAGGAACGCGTTTGTTTGAGTACCCGATGGATCACGTCCATCGAAAAACCTCTTGACGCTAAAAACCGTCCCTGTTTCGCATACTCAGCCTGCGTCATCTGTGAAGATCCCTGTGAGGGAGCGCTCAATGCAGACTGTTTGCCCAAAAATTTCCGGGCCCAAACCGCCTGAGCACGCTCAAACTCGGTGGTCTTGAGGTCTAATTGCACCGTCGCGATGGCTTCGGGAGTCATCCCGTGTTGTTTGAGGTCTCGGACAATCCGGTCTGCGCCCTGTACAGACGCCTTACGATGCACCCACCCTTGGATAAAACGCGCATCCGACTGCCATCCCTCGCGCGTCAGCGCGTCTAGGACCTCAGCTAAGGACTCCGGACTCTCGGCATGGGGGCTGAGCTTGCGCTCAAGTTCTTGTCTGCTGTGCTCTCGGCGAGACAGCAAACCCACGGCTCTGGCCTTGAGGGACAGACCAGGCCGTGGTGCTGCAGGCTTGGGACCTACTTCGAACTCTTCGTCATCAGCGTCTCTAGACACGATGTCTCTCATTGGCGTGCATTGGGTGACACGTTAAATAATTACAGGTCTTCGTCAGGCTCGGGCTCAGAGGCGACCAGCTTGCTCGCTTTCGCGGAGCTTGCTTTGGTTGTTGCAGAGGATGGATTCGCTCCGGCTGCCCCAGGAGCCCCCCCCACGCGAGGCACGACACCTAGTTTTTCGCGTACGCGATTTTCAATTTCAATCGCCATCGCAGGGCGTTCGCGCAGAAAATCACGCACATTGTCGCGGCCCTGACCAATCCGCTCACCGTTATAGCTAAACCATGCGCCCGCCTTGTCGACAATACCGGCCGTCACACCTAGGTCAAGAATTTCACCCTCGCGAGAGATGCCTGCACCATACATAATGTCGAATTCGGCTTGTTTGAATGGAGGCGCGATCTTGTTTTTAACGACTTTGACGCGCGTTTCGTTACCGACGACCTCATCGCCTTTTTTGATGGCACCAATACGGCGGATATCCAAACGCACCGATGCGTAAAACTTCAGTGCATTACCGCCTGTCGTCGTCTCGGGGCTGCCAAACATCACACCAATTTTCATGCGGATTTGGTTGATAAAGATCACCATGCAATTGGTGCGTTTGATACTCGCTGTCAATTTGCGCAACGCTTGACTCATCAATCTTGCTTGGAGACCGGGTAGGGAATCACCCATCTCACCCTCGATCTCAGCTTTAGGCACCAAAGCGGCCACAGAGTCGATCACAATCAAATCAACAGACCCCGAGCGCACCAGCGCATCGGTGATTTCGAGGGCTTGTTCGCCCGTGTCTGGCTGAGAAATCAACAAATCCGTGAGATTGACGCCCAGTTTGGAAGCGTATTGCACATCCAGTGCATGCTCTGCATCAATAAATGCGCAAGTACCGCCAACCTTTTGCATTTCGGCGATCACTTGCAGCGTCAGGGTCGTTTTTCCTGAGGACTCGGGACCGTAGATTTCCACCACACGTCCGCGAGGCAAGCCACCGACGCCGAGCGCGATATCTAAGCCTAAAGAACCTGTAGAGACCACCTGAATGTCGTGCTCGACCTCATTGTCGCCATAACGCATGATCGAGCCCTTGCCAAATTGCTTCTCGATCTGGGAGAGTGCGGCAGCCAGTGCCTTGCCTTTTTCAGCGGCGCCGGCCTTGAGGGTTTTGTCATCCATGGAAATTCCTTGAGTTGTGAGCTGAAGCTGAAAAACTAATGCTGAAATTATTGCATTCAATTGTACTGTATAAATAAACAGTATGACAACTTTTTCCTGATCTCCTCGTCATTTTATTTTTAATATGACTAGGGTTT
>JBIKOQ010000011.1:0-14049 GCA_044357955.1 Burkholderiaceae bacterium
TTCGAACCAGAAGTATCGACCAGAATTTTGCTTGAGTTGGAGTACATTTGTTGCATGGTCTCGAGATACATACGTTCGCGCAGCACTTCTGGAGCCTTTCGATACTCGCCGAGGACGCTCGTGAAGCGAGCGGCATCACCCACAGCATTGCCGACTACGCGGGCGCGATAGCCCTCAGCTTGCTCAAGCATCCGGGAGGACTGACCCGCTGCAAGTGGCACGATCTGGTTGCGATAGGCTTGACCTTCGTTGATCTGGCGCTCACGATCCTGACCAGCTTTCACTGCATCATCAAAGGCCGCCTGAACAGGCTCTGGGGGCTGAACGTTTTGAATCGCAACGCTACTCACCTGAACGCCGGTCTGGTAACGATCGAGGATCTGCTGCATTTGTTTCTGAACCTCGGCGGCCACTGCCGTGCGGCCCTCATACAGGACAAAGTCCATTGAGCGCGTACCGACCACCTCTCTCATGGCTGACTGAGAAACCTGGCGAACCGATTCGTCTGGATCCTTGGTCTTGAATAGATAGTCCGGTGCACCGTCCGCACGCAGTCGGTACTGCACAACGAACTGAACATCCACAATATTTTCATCGTCTGTCAACATCAAGGACTCGGGCAACACGCGATTGCGCGCATTGCCACGAAAACCTACCTCAAACGTACGCAACTGAGACAAATTGACCATCTCATGCGATTGGATTGGAGCAGGTATTCTCCATTGAAAGCCAGCCTGAGCCGTGCTTTTATATTTGCCAAACTGGGTGATCACGGCAACTTGGCCTTCTTGGACAATGAAGAAACCACTTGCCAACCAAATAGCCACTGCAGCAGCAACGATCACGCCGAGTCCGATTTTCGACTGACGCGGCGTAGGGCCACCCGAACTGAGAGGACCGCCACTTTTACCACCGCCTCGTTTGCCGCCAAACAAGCCACCGAGACGATTGTTGAAATCACGCCAGACCTGATCTAAATCAGGTGGACCGTTTCCTTGGGGAGGACGACGAGGCGGCTCGTTGCCACCACCGCCCTGACCACGACCCCAACCGGGATCATTCAGGTTGAATATTTTCGTAAGAAATCGCATTGTTTTCCGAGGTAGTAGCAAACTGACTAATAGCATCACGCAAACCGCTCAAGCCAGAGCGCTTTTGAGCACTTAAAAAAACTCGACAAATCGTACCATGTTCGTCCACTTCAACACGAGATTCCAGTCCAGCGAGGTCGGTTTTGTTGTAGACCAGAATACATGGAATATCTGCCGCACCGATATCTGATAAAACTTTGTTGACCTCTGCGATTTGCTCGTCACGCTGCGGACTCGCTGCGTCCACAACATGCAGCAGCAAATCGGCTTGCGTGGCTTCTTCGAGCGTGGCGCGAAAAGCGGCAATGAGCGTCGGTGGCAAGTCTCGGATGAAACCCACAGTATCTGAAAGGGTAATCTGCCCTGCTCCTTCGATCCACAAGCGCCGAGTCGTCGTGTCGAGTGTGGCAAAAAGCTGGTCCGCAGCATACGCACCCGCCCGGGTCATCGCATTAAACAGGGTTGATTTTCCGGCATTCGTATAACCCACAAGCGACACTGACAGCGTGGCGCCGCGCGCGCGCGCTCGACGCTGCGTCGAACGTTGACGCTGGGCGCGCTCCAAGCGCTCTCGCAACAGCTTGACCTTGGCGCCAATCATTCGGCGATCCATCTCGAGCTGTGACTCGCCAGGCCCACGCATACCAATCCCGCCCCGTTGACGCTCTAGGTGAGACCAAAGACGCGTCAGGCGTGTGGAGAGGTGCTGTAGCTGAGCAAGTTCAACCTGCAACTTACCCTCATGACTTTTCGCACGGAGAGCAAAGATATCCAGAATCAATGCGACCCGATCGACCACTCTTAAGTTGAATTGTCGCTCGAGATTCCGCTGCTGAGCCGGTGATAAGGGCTGATCAAAAAGCACCACCTCTGCCTCGGATGCTTCAGCGAGAAGCACGCCCTCCTCAACCTTGCCTGAGCCAATAAAATAGGCTGCGTCTGGACGTTGACGGCGCGCAGTCAGCGTCGCCACCAAATCAGCTCCAGCCCCTTTGGCTAACAGCGCAAACTCTTCAGCATGCGCGACATGGTCAGGGGACCCGAGATCAACACTGATGATTAACGCACGCATGCGTCAATCTCAGTCCGATTATTCAGCCTCTGCTTCGAGGGAGGCATCAACGGGCAAGCTTACGGCGCGTGCGGGCACGACCGTTGAAATCGCATGTTTATAGACCATCTGCGTCACAGTGTTGCGAAGCAACACGACATATTGGTCAAATGACTCGACCTGGCCTTGAAGTTTGATCCCGTTTACCAGATAAATAGACACTGGAATATGCTCCTTACGCAGGGCGTTCAGGAAGGGGTCTTGCAAAGTTTGCCCTTTATTGCTCATTGGCAGGCTCCATATGTTGTTGTTGACGAATCCACATCGTGAAAAAATTGCTGCGATGCGGCGCCAATGACCATACTGTACAGGGTTTCCCCCCAGTGCGCTAGCAAATGAAACTTAAAGTTACAAAAGGCTCAATTTCAGGCGCTTAACGCAAAATTTCTCGACAGGCATCAAGCAGTTTTTCACACTCTTGATCCGTACCAATCGTGATGCGCAAATACTGGTTGATTCTGGGTGCTTTAAAGTGTCGAACAATGATGTTTTTGTCACGCAACGCTGCGGCAAAGACAGCCCCATCTTTAGCGGGATGTTTGGCAAAAATAAAATTCGCGGCAGAAGGCAAAACATCGAATCCGAGCTTTTCCAAGCCAGCCGTCAGCGCGGCACGAGACCGTACAACAGCATCGCGTGTTTGTTCAAAGTGCGCTTGATCCTCGATCGCTGCGGTCGCCCCGGCAATCGCTAGCCGATCGAGTGGATAGGAGTTGAAGCAATTCTTAACACGGTCTAAACCCTGAATCAGATCGGGGTGGCCCATCGCATAGCCCACACGGAGCCCTGCGAGAGAGCGAGACTTGGAAAGCGTATGGACAACCAGCAAATTAGGATATTTTTTAATCAAACTGGCCGCTGTTTCAGCGCCAAAGTCGACATAAGCCTCATCAACGACCACAACGACCTCTTGGTTGGCAGAGACGATTCGCTCGACCTCACCCAAGGCATGTACCGCACCCGTAGGCGCATTTGGATTTGGAAAAATAATCCCTCCTACCCGACCAACAGGCGCGCCAGGCAGGTAGTCTTCAACACGGATTTTCAACTGCTCATCTAAGGCAACAGTTTTATATTGAATCTCGTAAAGACCACAGTAAACAGGGTAGAAGCTATAAGTGATGTCTGGAAATACGACCGGGTGCTCATGCTTCAGAAGAGCGTGGAATACATGTGCGAGGACCTCATCGGACCCATTGCCTACAAATATTTGATCCTCGAGCAACCCATAGCGCTTTGCAATCGCCCGTCTTAAGGCAAGTGCCGTCGGATCAGGGTACAAACGCAAGCTATCGTTGGCGTTTGCCAGAATCGCCTCAATCACCTTGGGTGAAGGTCCATAGGGGTGCTCATTGGTATTGAGCTTAATCAAATTTTGAACGAGAGGCTGCTCACCCGGAACATAGGGATCAAGTTTAGCAACCAGACTATTCCAATAACGGCTCATGACGAATCAATGATCAACGAAAGGGTTATAAGAAGATTTGAACTCAATGCGCAAAGGCGTACCCGCCAACTCGAACGCATCTCGGAATCTGTTTTCGAGATAACGCCGATAAGAATCGGAAATGGCATCCAAGGCATTGCCATGAACAATGATCAAGGGAGGATTTTGTCCTCCTTGGTGAGCGTAGCGCATTTTGGGTCTGAAAATACCTTTGCGCGGAGGGGGTTGTTGCTCAACGGCAGCCTGTAACTCACGCGTCAGACGCGGTGTTGACAGCTTCATAAAGGCTGCTGCATGTGCGGCATTGACAGACCGCAACACGGTATTAATGCCTTGGCCACGCAAGGCAGAAATCGTATGAACGCGCGCAAAAGATAAGAAACGAAGTTTTCTGTCAAACTCACGCTGAATCTTTTCGCGTTGTTCCTCGTCAAGGCCATCCCATTTATTGATCGCCACCACGAGCGCACGACCCGTTTCAAGAATAAAACCGGCAATATGTGCGTCTTGTTCAGAAACCTCATGTTGCGCATCAATCATCAACAACACCACATTGCAAGCTTCGATCGCTTGCAATGTCTTGATGACAGAGAATTTTTCAATCGCTTCAAACACCTTGCCACGCTTTCGCAAGCCCGCCGTGTCAATCAATGTGTATTGCTTGCCACCGCGATCAAATTCGATCTCAATCGCATCTCGGGTCGTACCAGGCATGTCAAAAGCAATCACACGCTCTTCGCCCAACAGGGTGTTGATCAACGTAGACTTTCCAACGTTAGGTCGTCCAACGATGGCCAGCTTGATGCGATGTTTGATCTCCGGCTCAACCGCTTCACCCTGAATCTTTAAGGCGGCTTCTGTCGGCTCAGCATCGTCCGCGTCGAATTCAGGCGTCTCGAGGACAGGCTCACCGAGCCCCTCTAAGGCATGCTCGATCAAATCGGCAATACCGTCGCCATGTGCCGCGGAAATCGCAACCGGCAAACCTAGCCCCAGCTCATGAAACTCTGCGACAGCGCTGCCGTGTTGCATGCCCTCGGCCTTATTGACGCACAAAATGACGCGCTGTCCGAGCTTTCTCAGAAGCCGGGAAATATCATGATCATGCGCGTTGAGGCCCGAACGTGCGTCAACCATGAAAATCACAACATCGGCTTCAGCAATCGCCTGCTTAGTTTGACGCGCCATTTGATGAAGGATGCCCGTTTTGGCTACAGGTTCAAAGCCTCCGGTATCCACGACGATAAAGGGCGTATGACCAACGCGCCCCTCACCATAGTGCCGATCCCGGGTCAGCCCCGAAAAATCAGCAACTAAGGCTGAGCGCGACCGCGTCAGACGATTAAAGAGTGTGGATTTACCCACATTGGGGCGCCCCACTAATACAACGACAGGTTTAACAGACACGAGTTATTTCAACGCCAACATTACGAGCGCACCGTCACCCGTTTGAACAAGCACGCCCTGAGGCGTGGCCAATAATGGAGAGCGGATTGCGCCCCCTCCGACAGAGGTTCGGGCAAGCATACGCCCATCATCCTGAGCTAGAAAATGCACGTTACCCTCGAAATCTCCGAGAGCCACGGCGACACCCACCGCAGCTGGATTAGTAAGTTTGCGATAACTAAGAGCTTCTTGTGTCCAGACCGCTGCACCATTTTGCAGGCTCAGTGCAGTCACGACATCGGTTTGACTCGGTGCATAAACATGGCGGTTATCGAGGGCCAAACCTGCAAGAGAGGAAAAGTCCTTAAACCAAGCCGGACGACCTCCTGCCGCAATATCAAAACAAACGACTCGCCCCTGATAAGACACTGCACACATCACTTGCCCTAATACGACGGGTGCACCCACGACATCAATCACGCGCTCGAGATCGGTCGATCCCTTGGGCAGCGCGACCGTGCCTTCCCATTGAACATCTCCCGATACCGCATTAATACCGAGCAACTTTCCTCCGGGTATGGCCGTCACAACCAAACCCTCGAGCATGACCATCCGTGCAGGGGCACGCAAAGCAAGGGCAGGTCCGGGTCGCTGAACACTCCAAATTCGATCACCTGTTTCCGCGTTAAAAGCCTGCACGCGATAATCGCCACTGCGCACGACGACGACACCATAACCAACAATAGGCGGCACCGAAACATCACTCGTGGCTTGAGCACGCCACTTCACCTGCCCCGACTCATCGAGAGCAACCACAGTCCCTTCTCTTGTCACGACGGCAGTGATCTTGCCATCACTACCCACCCCTGCTGAAAGTTTTTTATCAACGCTCGCTTTCCAGACAATGCCTCCCGTTTGCAGATCAACCTTGATGACGGCTCCATCTGGCGTCGCCGCATAAGCTGAGCTCTCAAAGATTGTCGGCGCAAAGCCCAGACCGGAACCACTGCCGATCTGCGTTTTCCATGCCATCTGTGCAGACAATCCAGGCAAGAACGACGTCAACGGGGTTGGCTTGTTGCGGTCATCAGCACCAAACAGGCCACAACTCGCCAGCGACAAAGACAGAGCTAAAACCGCTACGGCTCGAATCAGACGTTCTGCAAAGAAAGCACGCATCCTCAACCTCCTAACGCATCAAGTTTGAGCTTCACGATTGGCGTCAACGGATCGGTCGCGCCAAGAGACTCGATCGCCTGAGTCCATGCTTTTCGGGCATCCGCTGACTTGCCTTGAGCCGCAAGCACATCACCGCGACGATCAGCGAACAAGCCTTCAAAAGAAGGCGGCGCGTCCTTGAGTTGTGACAAGGCTTGATCGTATTCTTTTTGATCAAGAAATAATACTGACAATCGCAGTCGTGCCACAGGGACCAACGCCGCGTGTTTAGTTTGAACTAGCCATTCAAGCTGCTCGCGTGCACCAGGAATATCTTTGCGCAAAACGAGCGCAGAGGCCGCGACGAGCGCACCGCGCGCGGCATAATCGGTCGCGGCATAATCACTACGTAATGTCTTCATGGCCGCATTGATTCGAGCAACGGATTCCTCACCTTGGGAGCGCCCCGCTTCTTCGAGCGCCTCAAAATAACCTCTCGCTTGCGATGCTTGATGACCTTCGTACCACTGCCATCCACGCCAGCCACCGACAATCGCCGTGGCGACAATCAATAGTGTCAATATCCAAGTGCCATACTTGTTCCACCAGGCTTTAATCTGGTCTAGTTGTTCTTGCTCGTCGGGATCGTAAGCCATGCCTAATTAACCTTATCTTTCAGAAACGCCACTAAATTTTCCAGCGGCACGTATTGCTGCGCCAGCGCGTCAGACTGACCTTCGAGGCGCAACATTTTGACGGAGGCTGCGCCAGAAGCAAGCTCATCGCCCCCAAGAATAACCGCAATCTGGGCACCGCTCGCATCTGCCCGCTTGAACTGCGACTTAAAACTACCAGAACCAGCATGAACAAGGGTTGAAATACCTACGTCCCGCAAGTCCTCGGCTAACAGTGCAGCCCGCCGTTGGGCTGCATCGCCTTGATGAACAAAATAGATCGCGCACTCAGGGCTTGGGGACTCGGGCTGGTACTGACCCCACAAATCCATCAGCCGCTCCATGCCGATCGCAAACCCCACCGCGGGTGCGGGCTTTCCACCCAACAATTCAATCAGACCATCATAGCGACCACCACCACAAACTGTCGCCTGAGCCCCCAGCTTGTCCGTGACAAATTCGAATACTGTCAAATTGTAGTAGTCCAAGCCCCTGACCATTCTGGGATTAAGGCGGTAACTCACCCCTGCGTCGTCTAGGCGTTCGCAAACTCCCGTAAAGTGGGCACGGGAAACCTCACCCAAAAAGTCAAACAACTTAGGTGCGGCGTCTGCCATCGCCTGCATCGCAGGATTTTTAGTATCCAACACACGCAACGGATTGGAATACATCCTTCTCAATCCATCCTCATCGAGCACATCTTTATGCGCTTCAAGATGGGCAATCAAGGCTTGACGGTGTGCGGCACGCTCTTGACCCTGCCCGAGCGAATTGATTTCGAGCTGCACATCCTTGATACCCAATACTTTCCAAAGTCGCGCCACCATAATGATGAGTTCAGCATCGATATCAGGACCCGCCAGACCGAGCGCCTCGACATCGATCTGATGAAACTGGCGGTAGCGCCCACGCTGTGGGCGTTCATGACGAAAAACCGGGCCCATGGCATAAACGCGCTGAGGACGGTCATACAGCAAATTGTGTTCGATCGCCGCACGCACCATGCCAGCCGTAAACTCGGGGCGCATTGTTAATGACTCGCCATTCAGTGAGTCCGTGAAGCTATACATTTCCTTTTCAACAATGTCCGTGACCTCACCGATCCCACGCGTAAACAGTCGCGTGTGCTCGAGGATTGGCGTGCGCATATTGCGATAGCCATAGCCAGACAACCAACGACGCACCAGCTCTTCGAGCTGCTCCCAGCGTGCGCCTGAACCAGGCAATGCATCGTTCATACCGCGTATCGCGGTGACTTTGGAAAATACTTGTGTCATAAATGAATTTATCTCGCGTGTACGCCATAGCGGCGAGCGACGTAATCCTGAACAATCTTTTGAAACTCTTTGGCGATATGCTCACCTTTGAGGGTCACCGTACGCTCACCATCGACAAAAACGGGGGCTGAAGGGACCTCCCCCGTACCAGGCAAACTGATACCGATGTCAGCGTGGCGACTTTCGCCGGGGCCGTTCACCACACATCCCATCACGGCGACATTCATCGACTCAACACCAGGGTATTGCGTTTTCCACGCCGGCATTTGTTCGCGCAAATATGTCTGAATCTGATCTGCAAGCTCTTGGAAAACCGTACTGCTCGTGCGCCCGCAACCCGGACAAGCCACGACCATCGGCGTAAAAGCCCTCAAACCCATTGTCTGTAAAATTTCCTGACCAACAATCACCTCACGCGTACGATCTCCGCCTGGCTCCGGCGTCAAAGATATACGGATCGTGTCTCCAATACCCTCTTGGAGCAGAACGCTGAGGGCCGCGGTCGAAGCAACGATGCCTTTGCTGCCCATACCAGCCTCGGTCAAACCAAGGTGTAGTGGGTAATCACAGCGTGCCGCGAGGTCTCGGTAGACCGCGATCAAGTCTTGAACGTGACTGACCTTGCAAGACAGAATAATGGCATCACCCGACAATCCTAACTCTTGCGCGCGTTCGGCGTTGCTAATGGCAGACACCACCAAGGCATCGCGCATCACGGCGCGTCCATCACGCGGCTGGGCAAGTTTGACGTTATCGTCCATCATGCGCGCCAAGAGCTCATGATCCAAACTACCCCAGTTCACACCAATACGAACTGGTTTTTGGTAACGACAAGCCACCTCAATCATCTGGGCAAAATTATCATCGCGCTTTTTGCCTCCACCCATATTGCCGGGATTGATACGGTATTTTGACAAAGCCTGAGCACAGTCAGGATACTGAGTCAGCAGCTTGTGGCCGTTGTAATGAAAGTCTCCGGCCAAGGGCACCGAAATGCCCATACGATCGAGTTGCTCTCGGATCGCAATCACCTCTCGTGCAGCCTCGGGCGTGTTGACGGTGATCCGCACAATTTCTGACCCTGCGAGTGCGAGCTCTTTGACTTGAATGGCCGTGGCAATCGCGTCTGCCGTATCGGTGTTGGTCATGGACTGCACCACCACAGGCGCGCCACCACCGATCAAAACCTTTTGACTTCCCCAAGCCACCACGGCTTGCCTGGTTGTGTGGCGTGGCAAAGGACCCATCTTTTCATCGGTCAAGGGCAAAGCTAAAGGGGTGGACGCCTGACTCATTTGAACAAGGCCTCGATCCAATCCGGCACTAAAGCGTCAGGCAACAAGCCTTGCCATATCGCGACACCGAAGACTGCCGCCACAATGAGAATAATCAATACGACCCAAACCCATGCGCCAGAATGCGGCATATGTTCAACATGGTGGGCGCCCAAAGTATGGATTGAGGTATGGTTGGCTATACCGCCCTGCACGCTCCCGATCCGTGAATAAAGAGAGGCCTCCAGAGGTTTGGAGTCAATGCCAAGCAGCTTTGCGTAACTCCTGACCATGCTTCGAAGCGCCAAACCCTGGGGCAATGAATCAAAACTTTCGGATTCCAAGGCCTCAATATGTCGGGCAGAAAACTTGAGTCGAACTGCGACATCCTCGGTGGAAAATCCCTTGGAAACCCTGAGGGCCCGCAAAGAGCCTGCAGAAGTAATCAGCTCTTTCGGAGCCGGGGCAGACTCTGTCCGCAAAGGAGTGCTCAAATCAAGCTGCTCACTCATACATGCGTCTCCTTGATGGGGATCATTTTTCTTGCGGCCATCTTTTCGCTTAAGTTTGTGCGGTCCTTGACCTCGCCCGCAAGCTGACCGCAAGCCGCATCAATATCGTCGCCGCGTGTTTTTCGGACCGTTGTCACGATCCCCGCATCCATGAGGTGTTGCGCAAAAATCCTAATGCGCGAAGCCGAGGAGCGCTGAAGACCCGACGCAGGGAAAGGATTGAAAGGAATCAAATTGAGTTTGCAATTGATCCGACGTGCGATATCGATCAACTGTTTGGCATGCTGATCGCTGTCATTGACGCCATCAAGCATCACATATTCAAAAGTAATAAAGTCCCTGGGTGCAAACTCCAGATAACGCTCGCACGCGGCAAGGAGCTCATTGATTGGATATTTTTTATTGAGGGGAACCAACTCATCACGCAGCGCATCATTCGGAGCGTGCAGAGAAACCGCAAGCGCGACCGGACAGTCCTGGGATAAACGATCCATCATGGGCACAACCCCTGAGGTCGACACCGTTACCCGCCTACGTGATAAACCGTAAGCATTGTCATCGAGCATCATGCGCAAGGCGGCAAGTACTGGCTCATAGTTGAGCAAAGGCTCGCCCATACCCATCATGACAACATTGCTAATCAGACGCGTATCGCTTGTCACGCCCGAACCCAGAAGCGCACCACTCTCAGCGTTGGAGGACTTGATGGAAGCGGGTATGCGGGCAGAGTCCAGATCTTGCATCAACTCGTGCCTTGCCCACCAAAGCTGTCCAATAATCTCTGCCGCAGTGAGGTTGCGATTAAAGCCCTGATGCCCGGTCGAACAAAATCTGCAGGCGACATTGCAGCCTGCTTGACTGGATATACACAGCGTTCCGCGATCATCTTCAGGAATAAAAACTGACTCGATCGCATTGCCCTGCCCCACATCAAACAGCCACTTTCGGGTGCCATCGGCAGAGCGATGCTGGGTTAAAACCTTGGGTGCTTGAACGACGCATGATTGGGCGAGTTGCGCGCGGAAATCGCGCGCAAGATCGGTCATGTCGTCGAATTGACTCGTGCCTCGCTGATGCACCCATTTTTGCAACTGCCGGGCACGAAATGGCTTGCCCCCCCACTGACCCACTAACTGGGTCAGTGCCGGAGCGTCGAGCCCAAGCAAGTTGATCGGTTCAGGATGCATGCGCGATGTGCCACGAGCCAAGCAACCGAATTAACGGCTGTGGATGTTAATTTCAGGGAAAAAGAAGGCAATCTCTGCCTGAGCTGTTTCAGGAGCATCAGAGCCGTGAACAGCGTTGGCGTCAATGCTGTCAGCGAAATCAGCACGGATCGTGCCTTTTTCTGCTTTCTTGGGATCTGTTGCACCCATCAGATCGCGGTTTGTCTGAATCGCGTTTTGACCCTCGAGGGCTTGAACGAAGACAGGACCAGAGATCATGAAGTCCACCAGATCCTTGAAAAAAGGACGGGCACTGTGAACAGCGTAAAAACGCTCAGCGTCGGCACGCGACAAATGCATCATGCGTGCAGCGATCACTTTCAAGCCAGCGCCTTCAAAGCGGGCAATAATCTGACCGATGACATTTTTTGCCACGGCATCAGGCTTGATAATCGAGAGGGTACGTTCGACTGACATGTAAAACTCCAATAAATCTCAATAAAAACAGGGACTTTGCTTGTGCTAACCCTAGCCCATGATTCTAGCACGCCACATCTGCCCGCAACACCCTAAAATAGCGAGTTATTCGCCTTACGGCGACGCCTTGCGACCTCACTTTTGACCGGATATTTTGATGAATCAGCCCAACACCCCCACCGACGGTGAACTTTCTAAAAGTTTTGAACCTGCCACACTCGAGGCACGCTGGTATCAGGAGTGGGAAAAACGAGGCTACTTTGCCGCAGGACAGCACACGCAGGGGGGACCCGCTGCGGGCATCCCCTATGCCATTCAGTTTCCCCCACCCAATGTGACGGGCACCCTGCATATGGGTCATGCTTTTAACCAAACCATCATGGATGGTTTAATCCGCTATCACCGCATGCTCGGCCATGACACTGTTTTTGTTCCCGGCACCGATCACGCGGGCATCGCGACCCAGATCGTGGTCGAACGCCAACTCGATGCCCAAAAGTCCTCGCGCCATGACCTCGGTCGTGAAAAATTCATTGAAAAGGTCTGGGAGTGGAAAGAGCTCTCCGGTAATACCATCACGAGTCAGGTGCGTCGCTTAGGCGCTTCCGCCGACTGGCCTCGTGAATACTTCACGATGGACCAGCAAATGTCAGCCGGGGTGGTTGAAACATTTGTCCGCCTCTTTAAGCAAGGGCTCATTTATCGCGGCAAACGCCTCGTCAACTGGGACCCCAAGCTGCTGACCGCCGTTTCAGACCTCGAAGTGCAGTCCGTTGAGACCGATGGTCACCTCTGGCATATCACCTACCCCTTCGTCGATGGCCCTCAAACCATAACGCATGAGGATGGCACCCAAGAAAGTATTCGAGGGATGACAATTGCCACTACCCGTCCCGAAACGATGCTGGCCGACGGTGCGTTGTGCGTTCATCCCGAGGATGCCCGCTACCAACATCTGGTTGGCAAAATGGTCGATCTCCCCCTTTGCGACCGCCAGATTCCCATTATTGCGGACGATTTTGTAGACCCCGCCTTCGGCACAGGCTGCGTCAAAATCACGGGTGCGCATGACTTTAATGACTATGCCTGCGCCATGCGTCACAACCTTCCCTTAATTGTGATTTTCACACTTGACGCAAAAATCAATGAACAAGGTCCCGAACAGTTTCGAGGTCTCGACCGCTATGAAGCGCGCAAGGCCGTTGTCGCCGAGCTCGACGCAAAAGGATTTTTAGTCAAAGTCGATGCCCACAAAATGATGCAGCCTCGAGGCGACCGGACAGGCGAGGTTCTCGAACCCATGCTCACCGATCAATGGTTCGTGGCCATGAGCAAACCTGCGCCGGCAAATACGCTACACCCTGGAAAGAGTATTACCGAAGTGGCGCTGGAAGTTGTGGCCAAAGGAGAAGTTGAGTTCTTTCCCAGCAACTGGACAACCACCTATAACCAGTGGCTCGAAAACATTCAAGATTGGTGTATTTCCCGTCAGCTGTGGTGGGGGCATCAAATCCCGGCTTGGTATGCGCCCGACGGTCAAGTGTTCGTGGCGCACGACGAACAAGACGCACTGAAACAAGCCCAAGCCGCCGGCGTCCAAGGACCACTGGTACGCGATCCAGACGTGCTCGATACATGGTTTTCCTCTGCGCTGGTTCCCTTCACCACAATGGGCTGGCCTGAAAAAACCCCTGATTACGAACGTTACTTGCCGTCCAGCGTTTTAGTCACGGGTTTTGACATCATCTTTTTCTGGGTCGCCCGCATGGTGATGATGACCACGCACCTGACCGGTCAAGTCCCCTTCAAGCACGTGTACGTTCATGGTCTGATCCGCGATGCGGAAGGTCAGAAAATGAGCAAATCCAAAGGGAACACCCTCGACCCAGTGGATCTGATTGACGGTGTTGATCTGGAAACCTTGGTTAAAAAACGTACCTTTGGCCTGATGAACCCCAAACAAGCCGGCACCATTGAGAAAGCGACGCGAAGACAGTTTCCTGAGGGCATCCCCGCCTTTGGGAGCGACGCCCTGCGCTTTACGATGTCGGCATACGCGACCCTCGGTCGCAACATCAATTTTGATCTTAAGCGCTGCGAAGGCTATAGAAACTTTTGCAACAAGCTTTGGAACGCCACTCGCTTTGTATTGATGAATACCGAAGGCCAAGACATGGCAGCGGTCGACGCAAGCGCACAAAGCTTCGTCGATAAGTGGATCATTAGTCGACTTCAACAACTCGAGCTCGATGTCGCAAAGGGCTTCGCCGACTATCGTTTTGACAATATCGCCAATGCTCTTTATCACTTTGTATGGGACGAATATTGCGACTGGTATTTGGAGCTTTCCAAAGTCCAGATTCAACATGGTACGCCCGAGCAACAACGCGCGACGCGTCGCACGCTCATTCGGGTTTTAGAAGCGATCCTTCGGTTGATGCACCCTATCATGCCCTTCATCACTGAAGAGCTGTGG
>JBIKOQ010000173.1:0-4637 GCA_044357955.1 Burkholderiaceae bacterium
ACTTGGTAGACACACCTGCTGAAGCCGCCATCTTGATGATCGCCTTTGTTTATATCGCAGCAGCGCTCTGCAATTTGATGATTCCGAGCACCAATGTCGTCTATCCAAAGCAAAACAAAAACCCCTTCAAACTGGTCAAAACCTTCGCTGGTTACGTTCGTATTCTGTGGAATGACAAACTTGGTCAAATTTCTCTTGGTGTCACGACACTTTTTTGGGGTGCAGGCGCGACCTTGCAACTGATTGTGATCGAATGGGGTAAAAACCACCTCGGCTACCGTCTGGACCAAGCTTCGATTCTCATGGGCATCACCGCGCTCGGAACGATCGTAGGATCTATTTTTGCAGGACGAGTCCCACTGCCTAAAGCGTTAAAAGTGCTGCCCTTGGGGATCGCGATGGGCTTTATCGTCATGCTCATGCCCTTTGTCAACAGCTCGATGAGCATCAATGTCATGGGCACACAGTTGCCTTGGGTGGCCTACATGCTGCTGATCCTGATAGGCCTGACCTCGGGTCTGTTTGTCGTACCCATGAATGCACTGCTGCAGCATCGCGGCCATGTTTTGTTGTCGGCGGGGCATTCGATTGCAGTCCAAAATTTCAACGAACAACTCAATATCTTGGTAATGGTGGCTGTTTACACCCTCTTGTTGTGGGCCGATATGTCGATCGACGTGATTATCTGGATTTTTGGTGGGCTCGTGGCTTCGATCATGGTGGTCATGATGCGGTGGAACCGCAGCAATCTCAACAAAAACCCCAAGCTGCTCGATGAAATTGGTCAAGAAGGTCATGGCAAAGCGCTGTGACACTTCGAGGGTGTTGAGTCGACTGGAAACGCCTGATCAAAGACCTGAAACGGTCTTGAGAAGCTGCAAGTCCTGCCAGGCTGCGGCTTTATCCCCGGGGTGGCTCAATAGGTGAAAGGGATGAAAGGTCGCAATCAAAGGAATTTTTTGCCCAGCTACCATCAACCCATGTG
The DNA here is from genome assembly GCA_044357955.1 of Burkholderiaceae bacterium. GTDB lineage: Bacteria > Pseudomonadota > Gammaproteobacteria > Burkholderiales > Burkholderiaceae_B > Zwartia. The sequence goes on from JBIKOQ010000173.1 coordinate 986, forward strand.
TCACTTGACGCAGATTTGCCAGGGGCTCCTCCGTCTCTAGCAATGACTGCGCCGCCCGACCCACAGCCAAAATACTAAAGGGGCGGACAAGCTCAATCTGCCGCAACAAAAATGGCTTGCATGCCTGAAGCTCGGCGGCCTTGGGATTGCGATTTCCGGGCGGACGACACTTGACGATATTGCTGACGAACACTTGGTGCGTCCGACTGCTTTGAATCGCCGACAGCATGTTGTCAAGCATCAGTCCAGGGCGATCGACAAAAGGTCTACCCTCACGGTCTTCGAAAACTCCCGGTGCCTCTCCAACAACCATGATGGCAGGCGACATCACGCCCTCACCAGGAACAGCCTGTTGGCGTTCACGACACAGTCCGCACGCTTCGCAGGCACGGACCGTTGCCGCCAAAGACGCTAAGTCATGCGCCGCGTCAGCCAAGGCAAGCGTATCAACCTGAGTCTCTAAAACAGGCCGTATCACGGGAGCGACTATACGAGAAGGCGCTGTCGTCTCCGGGCGTTTCAGTGCAGGCACGACTACGGCAACTTCAACGGGCACACTGATTTTTTTCGGCGCGGGCTGCTCGTTAGGCAACCAAGGCTTTTCGATGCCGAGCTCTTGCAACCAAGCGAGTTGCAAGGCCGAATACTGGGGTGCGCTAGGCAGAGATACGGTCATAAGCTGTCAAAACTCTTTTTAAGAATTAAGGCGTCTTCTCGCTGCCCCTTTGCTGCAGGATAATAATCCCGCCTCAGTCCAATCTGTACAAAACCTTCAACAAGATAAAAGTTCTGTGCCGCTCGGTTGGAAGGTCGAACTTCTAACACAACGCCTTCTGTCCCCGCAGCTCGCGCCAACTGCGTGACATGTTCAAGCAACTGTCTGCCAACACCGCGACGTTGCACGTCCTTTGCCACGGCAATCACCAACAAATGCGCGACATCGGGCGCTATCATCGTCACAGAAAAACCCTGCAGCCCTTCCTCACTGCGAAGGACCCAAGCTTCATAACCCGCATCGAGCGCATCCTCAAAGTTTTTAAACGTCCAAGGGAAAGACTGAACGGCAGCCTCTAACGCCACGACCTCACGTAAGTCCGACCGCAGCATGGGCAGCAGCGCCGCGGAGCCTGGAGGCTTGGCGCGTGGATTTCCCCCCTCACCGCGGGCACGCTCCATGCTTGTAAAAGCAACCTTATCACGCAAATAAAGGGGGCTCGCTTGCTCAGGTGAGAGGGTCAAACCTGCCTTTAGGGCTTGTAACGCGAGCGTGGCGACGGCCTGGGCCTCGGGTCGCGCCTGCAGATTGTCCAACACCCAAGCCGCAGGCCATGACATCGTCTTTGAACACGACTCAACCACAGACCAACCCTCCCCAACAAGCGTCACAGACCGAAAGTCGGGAAAACGTATCTGCCAAAATGCCTGACGCTGTGAAATAAACAAAAGAAGGTCCGCACTCGCTAACAAAACAGGGGGTTGAATAGCGATAAGCTCACCCTTCACTGAGCGCGCGTACACACCAAAATAAACCTCGTCCATTCGCGCATCGAGCGCCACGTATAGCAGCGCTTCAGGATGTCGGAGCGAGGCCTGGACGGCAACCGCAGGCAACGCCCCCACTTGAATCAAAGGAATATCGAGTGCCAGCGCGATGCCTTGTGCCACACCACACGCGACACGCACACCTGTAAACGCTCCGGGTCCTTGGCCAAACGCAACGGCGGTCACCTCTTTTTGTGTGAGATTGTGCTCGGCGAGAACAGAGTACGCCAGAGGGAGTATCGCCGAGGCGTGACCCGTTGTTCCCTCGATCATGCGCTGAGTCACAGAGAAGGTTGAACCTTGCTCCGACAGCAACGCGACGGTACCGCTCGAGGTTGAAGTTTCAAATGCCAGAATTCGTGTCATGAGGAGATTGTAATGAACCTCGGGTGCGCGTCGGTGAAGCACTCGGCTTGAAACATTTTGTTACACGATATTAACCTTCGGCCTTTGTAAAAACTTGTAAGATCCTTTGCTTTCAAGTCGCTAATACGCTTACATTCTTATGTATGAATAGTTTTACTACCCATTGCATTCGAAAAATTCTTGTCCTTGACGATGATTCCAGACTCAGAGACTTGCTGCGCAGATACCTCACCGAGCATGGCTTCAATGTGCTCACAGCCGAAGACTCGAGAGAGATGAACAAAATCTGGCAGCGCGAGTATGTTGACTTACTCATTCTAGACCTAATGTTACCGGGCGAGGACGGTCTGTCCGTATGCCGACGCCTGCGCGCCACTCTGGATAAGACCCCCATCATCATGCTCACGTCTAAAGCCGAAGAGATCGATCGGATCATTGGACTCGAAATGGGGGCCGACGACTATTTGTCCAAACCGTTCAATCCTCGCGAACTCCTCGCGCGCATCAACGCGGTGCTGCGCCGTCGCTCCAGCGACGAGCACCCAGGCGCACCAGGGCAAGACTATGAAACCATTAACTTCGGTCCGTACTCTCTCAACTTGGCGAAGCGCTGCCTGCTGCGTGACCAACACATTATTCCCATCACTACGGGCGAGTTTTCAGTTTTAAAAGTCTTTGCGCGGCATCCCAAGATCCCCCTCTCACGCGACAAACTTATGGAGCTCGCCCGAGGCCGTGATTACGAAGCCTTTGATCGAAGTCTTGACGTCCAAATATCCCGTCTGCGCAAACTCATTGAAATCAACCCGGCAAAGCCAAGCTTTATTCAGACTGTCTGGGGTATGGGCTATGTCTTTGTACCGGATGGTCGAATTTAGCGCATTGAACGACGCGGGCAAGATCGACGCTCACGACCACGTTAGTGCTTGCGCAACAAGACCACAGCGTTCGCCGCAATCCCCTCTTGACGTCCCAGATGTCCGAGTCCTTCGTTGGTTTTGGCTTTGATATTGATCTCTGTACTTGAAACGCCTAAATCGCTTGCGATATTGGCGATCATAGCTGCGCAATGAGGTCCCATTTTTGGCGCCTGCGCGTGGATCGTTGCATCGAGATTAACCAGCCCCCACCCAGACGCCTGCACGCGCCGATAGGCTTCGCGCAACAGTACACGGCTATCGGCGCCTTTAAATTGAGGATCCGTGTCAGGAAACAAACGCCCTATATCGCCCAGCCCAGCCGCACCGAGTAGAGCATCTGTAATCGCATGCAACAAAGCATCTGCATCGGAGTGCCCGAGCAAACCATGCGTGTGCGCAATCGTCACGCCACCCAAAATCAAGGGGCGTCCCTCGACTAGAGCGTGCACATCAAAACCTTGACCAATACGCAAAGCAACATCACTCATAGCCACGACTCCACCCATTTAAAGTCTTCGGGCCAGGTAATTTTGGTGTTTCGACCTGATCCTCGCACCAAAATTGGTGCATAACCCAGCGCCTCCATCGCCTGTGCTTCGTCCGTTGGAATAGGAGCTTGCGCAGGTGTGTTCATTGCGCGCGTCAGGGCCTGAAGCAATATACCCGCGCGAAACATCTGCGGTGTTTGAGCCAGCCAGAGTCCTTCGCGGGGGACTGTTCGGACCACCTTCGCCGTTTCTGGTTGCGCCATTTTGAGTGTATCGGCCGCTGGCATCGCCAGCAATCCACCGACGCCGTCCGCCAGGCAGGCATCCATCAGGCGC
>JBIKOQ010000175.1:0-4631 GCA_044357955.1 Burkholderiaceae bacterium
CACAGAGAATGACAGGGGTGACTTGAATGTTCGTTGCCATTTGAAATCCAGAGAGATCAATATATGAATAGAGAGGGATGGCCCGATTGTAAGGCGAATCACTGGGGAACATATTCTGTTTTCTCATCGACGTCGAACAGAAATTGATATGATTGGGTCGATCATTTCCTCTTTTGATCCTGCGTTCTAAAGTTCCATGCGGCGCTTGGCCCCAATGAGCGTTTGCTTCGATTTTTTCCCAAAAAGGAATCAAGCTCGTGAGTCATCCTCAATTTGACCTGACCATTCGAAATGGTCGAATTTCGACCGCAGGTGATACGTTCGAGGCCGATATCGGCGTCATGGGAGGACAAGTTGTGACAATTGGTAAAAACTTGCCACCAGGCCGAAAAGATATCGATGCTCTTGGTAAATGGGTTCTGCCCGGAGGGATCGATAGTCACTGCCATGTCGATGAGCAATCACCTTTTGGCATGGCGGTTGTAGATGACTTTGAAAGTGCCACGATTTCTGCGGCATTTGGGGGCACAACGACCATCATTCCGTTTGCCGCACAGCACCGAGGCATGCGTTTGCCCGAGGTGATTCGGGATTATCACGAAAAGGCTCGCCCACGTGCAGTCATTGACTATGCGATGCATTTAATCGTTACCGATCCTGACGAACAGACGCTCAACACACATCTACCGCAGGCCATTCGTGATGGCATCACTTCTTTCAAAATCTACATGACCTACGATGCCCTCAAGGTCAGCGACGAACAGATTTTAGATATCCTTTTGTTAGCGAGTGAGCAAGGTGCGCTCGTGATGATCCACGCGGAAAATCATGACATGATCCGCTGGCTCACACGCAAGCTCATCGCCAATGGTCATACGTCTCCTAAGTTTCATGGGGTGGCGCACGATCCACTCGCCGAGTCCGAAGCGACCCATCGTGCAATCGCTCTGGCCAGACTGATTGACGTTCCCATTTTGATCGTTCATGTCGCGGGTAAAGAAGCCCTTCAAGTGATTCACTCCGCGCAGACTTTAGGCGCCAACATTCTGGCAGAAAGCTGCCCGCAGTATTTGTTTTTAACCGAGACGGACCTCGATCGAGCTGACCTTGAAGGCGCCAAGTATTGTTGCAGCCCACCCCCACGCGATCCAGCATCTCAGCAAGCCGTCTGGCAAAGCATGTTGGATGGAACTGTCCAGATTTATTCGTCTGACCATGCGCCTTATCGTTTTGATACAACGGGCAAACTACCAAAGGGTGATCAGACACGATTCGATGAGCTTGCCAATGGTCTACCCGGTCTAGAGTTAAGAATGCCATTATTATTTTCTGAGGGGGTGCTGACCGGCCGCATGAGCATCGAGCGATTTGTTGCATTGACGGCGACCAACCATGCAAAAACTTATGGCCTTTACCCGCGCAAAGGGACCATCGCAGTCGGCAGCGATGCCGATATTGCGATCTGGGATCCTGCACAAAAAACAACCATCCGAGCCAGTGATTTGCATGATCGAACTGGATATACACCCTACGAGGGGATGAACATCACAGGCTGGCCAACAACAGTTATTAGTCGAGGTGAGGTCATCATTGATCAAGGAACTTTCTCTGCCAGTCTCGGCAGGGGTCAGTTTCTAAGCTGTGGCACGCCTCAACCCGTTTTACGACAACGTCTGACAGGAAATAAAAATTCCTTGATCAAACGATACTTTACGTAAATTGCAGCTTTGCGAGTCTCGCGTAAAGTCCGCCCTGAGCGATCAGCGATGCGTGACTACCCTGTTCGACCACGCGACCGTGTTCCAGGACGAGGATGCGATCGGCTTGCAGTACGGTCGCTAAACGGTGCGCAATCGTCAACGACGTTCTGCCTGGCAGCACGCTCTCTAAAGCAAGCTGAACCTCGCGTTCTGACTCGGCATCAAGGGCACTGGTAGCCTCGTCAAGCAGCAAGAGCGGTGGATTTTTCAAAATCGCGCGCGCGATTGAAATGCGTTGCTTTTGTCCACCCGACAATCGCACCCCACGCTCACCTAAAAAGCTGCCATACCCTTGCGGCAAGTCAGAAATAAATCCGTGGGCGTGCGCGGCCTTAGCTGCCGCGACGACCTCTTGATCCGTCGCATCGAGTCTGCCATAGCGAATATTTTCCATCGCACTTGAAGCAAAAATGACGGGCTCTTGCGGAACGATCCCAATCATATTTCTTAAAGTGTCTACCGGCCATTGGGTCATGTTGCGACCAAAAATCTCGATCTGCCCGGTGCTGGGCTGATAAAAGCGCAACAACATCGCAAACAACGTGCTTTTGCCTGCACCCGAAGGACCGACTAAGGCGTATCGTGCCCCTTGAGGTACCGAGAGCGTCAGATGATTCATCGCTAGAAAATCTGGGCGCGAGGAATATGCAAAGGTCACATCCTTGAACACCACGGCCTCAGAGGGATGCGGCGTATCGAATGCGTCCGCCATAGAAAGGTTTGTCACCGTTGAGGCATCCGAGCGTCCTGTCACTTGGGACCGACTAGCCGAACTCATCAACGCAGGCTCGGCCTGCATCAACTCCACGAGCCTCTCGGTCGCACCCGCTGCGCGTTGCAAATCACCCCAGGTCTCGGACAACGCACCAATCGAACCCGCGATCAACACCGCATACAACACAAACTGCGTCAATTCACCCAGAGAGATCACGCCGGCTGTCACCTGCCCCGCACCGATCCACAGCACAAACACAATCACCGCAAAAGCCATCACAATCGCCGACGCTGTCAGCAGTGACCGCATTTTGATCCGTTTTTTAGCTTCGGAGAAAGCCATTTCTACGGCAGAATTAAAACGTTTTTGCTCGTGCGGCTCACGCACAAACGCCTGAACCGTCGTGATCGCGTTCAAGACCTCTCCGGCCATCGCACTGGTATCGGCGACCTTGTCCTGGCTGGCGCGCGACATCTTACGCACCCGTCGACCCAAAGCCCATAACGGCAGCACAATCAGCATCAACAAAACAATCATCACACCGGCCAGCCAGGCACTGGTCACCAACATCATCGTCATGCCACCCAGCAACATCACCAAGCTACGTAGCGCAATCGAAATACTTGAACCCACCAAGGTCTGGACCAAGGTCGTATCGCTCGTCATCCGTGACAAGACCTCACCGGTTTGAAGTGTTTCAAAATAAGCGGGACTTTGCCGCAAGACGTTTTCAAAAACGCGCTGACGGATATCGGCGACCACGCGCTCACCGAGCCATGACATCACGTAAAAACGACTTGCTGTCATCAAGGCCAACGCCACGGCCAAGAGCAGCAGATTGATGAACTTTAGATCAATCGCGTCGCTCGTTAAACCCGTATCCACTAGGTCACGAAACGCCAGGGGCACGGCGAGCGTCGCCGCTGCCGCCAACAGCAAGAATAGTACCGCCAAGAACCATTGTGTTTTATACCGAGAGAGCACTCGGTATTCGCGTAACCACCGTGTCAGACTGCTGAGTTTTGTCGCCATAGTGAACTAGTGTAAGGCAAACGTTCTCATCATTTTGTGGCGGATATCCATATAAAATCAATTGGATCCGGGCAGTGGCCCGTTTGTCATCCTTGGACTTCAATGCGTGCAACCGGTCGCAGCTTATCCATTTTTCTGATTGTCGTATGCCAGATCGCGGCGATGGCGTTGTGGTTTTCTGCCTCAGCCGCCGTACCGAGTCTGCTGGACAGTGGTCAGCTCTCAACGGATGCCGCCGCCGCACTCACCTCGGCCGTCCAGATTGGCTTTGTTGTTGGGACGCTCGCAAGCGCGGCATGTGGTCTTGCCGACCGTTTTGACTCCCGCGTATTATTTTCGGCCGCAGCACTTCTTGGAGCGCTCTTTAATGGAGCGCTCTTGCTGTCTGGTTTTGATCACCCTGCGGCACCTGTGCTGCGATTTGCGACGGGGGTATGCATGGCTGGTGTCTATCCCGTCGGAATGAAGCTCGCCGCAGGCTGGTCAACAGGCAATATGGGGCTGCTCATGGGGGCTCTGGTCGGCGCAGTGACCCTAGGGTCGGCCATGCCTCATCTTTTTTACGCCTTTGTCAGCATCGGCTGGGAAATGCCTGTCGCGCTCGCAAGCGGCTGTGCGATCGCAGCAGCAGCGGCTATCCACTTAGTCGCGCTCGGCCCTAAACATGCCAAATCCATCTCTTTTCACTGGACAGACCTGAAAGCGCTACTGCGCAACAAACCCATTCTTCTAGCCCAAGGCGGCTACCTTGGACATATGTGGGAGCTTTATGCCATGTGGGCATGGCTGGGCAGCTTCCTGATGTGGGCGCTCCCCGCCTCCGGCCTTGAGATCAAACTAGGGCACGCTACGATTTCGTTGGTGACTTTTCTAGTCATGGCGGCAGGAGCTATTGGATGCTTGCTAGCGGGCCTGCTTGCCGATCGCATTGGCCGCACCTTCACCACCATCGGTGCACTGCTCTTGAGTGGTGGCTGCGCACTCCTGATCGGCTTTTCAGTGGAGGCGGGACCAGCGGTCGTGATCGTCATCGCAGCGATCTGGGGTATGACCGTCGTGGCAGACTCCGCGCAATTTTCAGCGGCGATGGCCGAACTCGCAGAGCCTCGCTTGATTGGCACCGT
>JBIKOQ010000176.1:0-4623 GCA_044357955.1 Burkholderiaceae bacterium
GCGGAATGTGCGCTTTTTGTTACGACGGTCGCGATAGGCATACTGACCTGCACGCATGACCGCCTGTTTGGCGATACGAAATACATTACCACGGCGACCGCGATAACCTTTGGCTGCGGAAATAACTTTTTTGTGACGGGCTCGGGCCGTTACACCACGTTTTACGCGAGGCATGTTTAATCTCCTATCAAGCGAAAGGCATCATGGCTTTGACTGAAGCCACGTTTGTTTTGTCGACCGCTGCTGAACCGCGCAACTGGCGCTTGTTCTTGGTGGTTTTTTTGGTGAGGATGTGGCGTTTGAAAGCCTGGCCTCGCTTGATCGATCCGCTGCCGCGAACCTGAAAGCGCTTTGCAGCACTTTTCTTGGTCTTCATCTTGGGCATATCAATTCCTATTACTTGAACTTGTACCCTGCAGGTGCCCTGAAAAGGGTGCTCGATCGCACGACCCAGCCTGACTTTCAGTTCTTGTTAACCCCAGCGTACTTTTTGCACTAATTTTTTTGCACTACTTTTTACTCTGTACTTTCTCTGCACTTACTCTACCCTACGGCATAACTATTGCAGGAAAGCCTTTGATTATATGACATATTTTTAGTTTTTGCTGAGATTTGAGGATCCCGCCTTGAATGTGTCTTAAAGTGACTTGAATCTATATTGAAAAGCCTCCGCAAAATGCTCTGCTTCGATCGTTGGTCGAGCATCAAGGTCTGCGATCGTGCGTGCCACACGACGCACGCGCTGAATCGCGCGCGCAGAAAGGTCATACTTATCGATCAGACAATCCAAAAGATTTTTAGCCTTTGTGCCCATTGGGCAAAAACGATCGAGATGGCCGTCACTCAATCTGGCATTGAGCCCCCCTTGCCTTTCAAATTGAAGAGCCCAAGCCCGATCGACGCGCGCACGTACCTGGAGGGAGGCTTCACCAAGTGGCAGATCCATCCATTTTTCTTTTTCCTGTGTCACATTGATATGCAAATCAATTCGGTCTATCAAAGGGCCGGAGATGCGCGACTGGTAGGTCAATACTTGTTCAGGTCGACACCGACAAGCTCGTTTAGGATGGCCACTCCAACCACAAGGACATGGATTCATGGTCGCCAACAACTGAAAGTCCGCCGGATAGACGACTTTCATTTTGGCGCGAGCCACCGCGATTTCATAGTTTTCTAGCGGTTCACGCAGTGCTTCCAGAACTTTACGATCAAACTCGGGAAGTTCGTCCAAAAACAATACACCGTGATGTGCCAAAGAGACTTCACCAGGCTTGGGTTTGATTCCGCCTCCAATCATGGCTGCAACCGACGCAGAATGATGCGGCGCTCTAAAAGGACGACACATGCTCAGTGGATGTGTCACGCCCGCAAAGGTCGCAATGGCGGCAACCTCCAAGGATTGTGCCTCAGTCAGAAAAGGCAAAATACCAGGCAAACGCTTTGCTAACATGCTTTTACCAACGCCGGGCGTACCTGATAACAACATGCTGTGCCCCCCGACGGCCGCGAGCTCGAGCGCACGCCGTGCAATGAACTGTCCACGCAACTCAGATAAGCAAGGTTGGCGAGGTGCAAGCTCGACGGTTCCTGAAGCGCTTGTTGCTAGCAGAGGGCAAGTCCCCTCAAGGTGTCCAACCACCTCGGACAAGGTTTTGGCACCCAACACCATGACACCAGGGACGCGAGCTGCATCCACGGCATCTTCTAGAGGCAATACAAGCGTCGCGTCGCGCTGAGAACGGGCAACAGACAAGGCAATGGCTAGCGCACCTTTGGTCGAGACAAGAGCGCCTGTCAAGGATAATTCGCCTGCCAACACCAGCTGAGCCAATACCGCTGAGCGATCCTGCTCAGCCTCTCCCTCCCGACGCTCGGGCGTTGCGACCTGACCCGACACCAATAACACGCCCAATGCGATAGGCAAATCAAAGCGGCCCGATTCCTTGGGAATATCTGCAGGTGATAGATTGACGGTGAGACGTCCAAGAGGAAACTCAAAGCCACTACTTTGAATCGCAGCGCGAACGCGCTCACGACTTTCACGCACTTCCGCATCGGCGAGACCCACAATGCAAAAGCTCGGAAGACCCCGAGCCAAGTGGACCTCAACGCGCACTGTCGGAGCATCTAAACCGAGCAAAGAGCGGCTCAACAAAACGGCCAGGGACATGGTTTCATCCAAAGCCACTGAGTATGCGTTGGCGAACCCTTGATCGTCAGGGCTTAGGATAAATCAAGCCACCCCGACAACCCCTTATGAACTACTTTGCAGCTTCAAGAGCAGCCACACGCGCTTCGAGAGCATGGAGTTGTTGCTCAAGCGCCTCGATACGAACCTGTGCTCGACTCAGCAAGTCAGTCTGAACATCAAACTCCTCGCGCGTCACGAGATCCATTCGGTTAAAGGCCTGACTCATCGAGGCTTTGACGTTGCGTTCGATGTCGGCCGCAGGACTCTTTGCGATGAGATCAGAAACATTTTTTTTAAAATCTTCCAACCCAGCTGTGGATTTCATCTTGAAACTCTCCTGTAACGAATATCGCTATTTTAAAGCTAGCTGACGGAGTCTAGACAACAATACTTAAGTCCGCACCAGTATGGTGCATCTCGGATCGCGCTGCACCAGTTTCGCGCCTAGCACACCTCAAACGGTGATGCGTATCTGTGGAAACAAGGATGGATGACCGCAAAAAAGGTACTGGCACGCCTTTTGCTCATCGTCGATACACCCTTACTCGAGGAAACTTACATGAAGCTCATTATTGCCATTATCAAGCCGTTCAAACTAGACGAGGTCAGAGTTGCCCTCTCTACGTTGGGCGTTCAGGGCCTCACCGTCACCGAGGTCAAAGGTTTCGGCCGACAAAAAGGGCATACTGAATTATATCGAGGGGCAGAATATACCGTCGACTTTTTACCTAAATTGCGGGTCGAAGCCGCTGTTGCGGATCAACTTGTTGACCAAGCGGTCGATGCGATTGAGCAAGCCGCACGCACAGGAAAAATCGGCGACGGAAAAATCTTTATCGCACCGCTTGAGCAAGTGATCAGAATACGTACCGGCGAAACCGGCGAAGCCGCACTCTAATTTTTTGAATCAATGGAACATTAAAAATGGATAAAGCCGATGTCGCATGGGTAGGCGTCTCAACCCTCTTGGTTCTACTCATGGTAGTGCCTGGTCTCGCCTTTTTTTATGGCGGTTTAGTTCGCTCTAAGAACGTTTTGTCGGTATTGATGCAGGTCATGTGCACGTTTTCCGTTGCCGTATTACTGTGGTTCGCCTACGGTTATTCCCTCACCTTTACGGAAGGCAATGCCTTTGTGGGTGGTTTTTCACGTTCATTTTTTGGTGGCATGTTTAATCCCGCAGATGGTCAGTACTCGATGACAGGCTCCATCCCGGAATTTTTATATGCGGCTTTCCAAGCCACCTTCGCGGGCATCACTTGCGCACTCATTGTTGGTGCGTTTGCAGAGCGTGCGCGTTTTTCAGCAGTCTTGGTCTTTACTGTGCTGTGGTTCACATTCGCATACATTCCCATCGCACACATGATCTGGTATGCCGGAGATGGAACCAAAGGCTTGTTAGCCGCCAAAGGCGCCCTTGACTTTGCGGGCGGTACGGTTGTTCATATCAACGCAGGTATTGCAGCGTTAGTGGGCGCCTTTGTCGTCGGCAAGCGTCTGGGTTATGGCAGAGAAGCCATGCAGCCGCACAATCTTCCGATGACAATGATTGGAGCCTCTTTGCTGTGGGTTGGATGGTTTGGCTTTAACGCAGGCTCTTCACTTGCCGCCAATGAGATTGCCGCACTCGCCTTGTTCAACACATTGATTGCAACCGTCGGCGCAATTATGGCTTGGGTCTTGACTGAATGGGCGCTCAAAGGACGGCCTTCAATGTTGGGCGCTGCATCGGGAGCGATTGCTGGTCTTGTGGGTGTCACACCCGCTGCTGGCATGGTGGGTCCCATCGGAGCACTCGTGATTGGTGTTGCCGCTGGAGTGATCTGCGTTTGGGGCGTCAACGGTCTCAAGCGTATGTTGGGTGCTGACGATACCCTCGACGTATTTGGCATTCATGGTGTCGGCGGTATTGTCGGGGGCATTCTTGTAGGCGTCTTCAATGCAAAGGCCTTCGGCGGCCCAGGCCTTGACTCAATCAGTCTGATCGGTCCCCAGTTGTTGGTTCAACTTGAAGGAATCTTGATTACGATTATCTGGTCTGGTGTCGTGGCATTCCTTGCCTTTAAAGTCGCAGACATGATGTGCGGCCTGCGTGTCAGCGAAGACATGGAGCGCGAAGGTCTCGACATCACCACCCATGGTGAATCTGCCTACCATCATTAATAACGTGTAGGAGTGTCGTTTCAAGCAAATCGCCGACTGTAGATGTCACAGTCGGCGATTTTTTTATCAAGAGATATTATTCAAGAACAGAGGGATCAATCGTGCTTTGGCGATTGAGCGCAGTGGCGACCTGTTGGCGCAATGCGTTGGAGTGACCTTGTCTAATTTCACGTTTGACATCTAGCAGTTGCTGCGGATGCATCGAAAAATTTGTTAACCCCAAGCCGAGCAACAAGCGAGTGAGTTTAGGATCACCTGCCATCTCACCA
>JBIKOQ010000177.1:0-4608 GCA_044357955.1 Burkholderiaceae bacterium
TGTTATCACTGCCACGGCGGTCTGAACTTTACCGACAACATTAAACACGCCCGCCTGCCATTTCCGGAGCTTGGCTTTCACAATACGGGTCTCTACAACGTAGATAGAAAAGGCGCGTATCCTATAGGTCAGACGGGGATCGAAGAGTTCACAGGAGCAGCCTCGGATATGGGCAAGTTTCGTACGCCAACGCTGCGTAACATTGCCAAAACCGCACCCTATATGCACGATGGGTCTGTGCCAGATCTTGCGACAGTGATTCGGGCGCATTACGCACGTGCGGGCCGGTCGGGTGGTCAAGCCTCGGGGCCGAACCCAAAGCGCAGTGAATTTTTAGTTGGGTTTCAGGTGAACGAACAAGAGGTGCAAGACCTGATCGCTTTTTTGCACGCACTCACAGATGAGGGCTTTTTGAAGGATGAACGTTTAGGAGATCCGTGGAACCGCTAAAATCCAAATCCAGAGCCCGCACCGAATAATGTCGCAATCCCAAGGATGGCAAAGATGGCGGCAGCGATGGAGTGAACGAGTTTCATCGGGATTTTGTTGGCTAACTTATCTCCGATCAATACAGCTGGAACATCTGCAATCAGCATGCCGAGCGTTGTTCCGATCACCACCATCAGAGGAGCGGCGTAATGCGCGGCCATCGCAACGGTGGCGATTTGTGTTTTGTCGCCCATCTCAGCGAGGAAAAAGGTAATGAGTGTCGCGCCAAACACACCAAATTTTTGCGCGACCTTGGTTTCCTCTTCTTCGATCTTGTCGGGAATCATGGTCCAGATCGCCATCCCAATGAAGGAAAGGCCTAAAACCCAGCGCAAGATTTCAGGCGTCACGGCAGAGGTGATCCAGGCACCGAGGGCACCTGCCAAGCCATGATTGATTAGAGTCGCCACCAGGATGCCGAGAATGATAGGCACAGGTTTTTTAAAACGTGCAGCCAGAATAAAGGCTAATAGTTGCGTTTTATCGCCAATCTCGGCGAGTGCGACCACGCCGGTTGATACGAGCAGGGATTCCATGAGTATCTACGCTGGTATCTGGGTCAGCGCATCTTGAGTAAAGTCAGGATGTTAGCAGAGCCCGCCTTTAGCCAAGAAAATACGTGGCGACCTTGGAGTAAAGCGGAATGCCGATAATCAAATTAAAGGGGAAGGTTAGACCCAGCGATAATCCAAAATACAAGCACGGATTAGCCTCGGGAACGGCATAGCGCAGCACGGCAGGTACCGCGATGTAGGACGCGCTTGCGGCCAGCACCATCAATAGAGTGGCATTGCCGGGTGACAGGTTGAGCAAGACCGAAAGACCGAGTGCGATGCTAGCGTGCACAAGCGGACCGATCACAGCATATCCGATGAGTCCTGGCGAGATGCCCTTGAGTTGAGGCAAGTTGCGGGCAGTCATCAGGCCCATATCGAGTAAGAAAAAAGCGAGCATGCCCTTGAATAGATCACCAGAAAAAGGTTGCATGGCGGCTTGACCCGCTTCGCCTGTAAGGAGGCCGACGACCATCGCACCGAGTAAAAGGAGTTGAGCCCCATCTGTGAAGGACTCGTGCAAAATTTTCCTCACAGGCACCGACTTTTGCTGCCTGAGTGAATTGGCGAGAATCACAGCCAAAATAATCGCAGGGGACTCCATTAGGGCCATCGCAGCGGCCATATGACCACCGTATGCGACACCTTGATTTTCCAGAAATTGCACAGCGGTAACAAAAGTCACGGCGCTGACCGAGCCATAGGTCGCTGCGATGGCGGCTGCATCAAAGCCTGAGAGAAAGCGCTTGAGTACCCAGTAACCGAGCGCGGGCACGATGATGGCTAGCAAGATCGCGGCGCCCAAACTCGCGGCGACCTCATAGGTTGGGCGAGTGCAAAACCACCTTTAAGTCCTAGCGCCATCAACAAGTAAAGCGACAAAAATCGCGAGATGGAGGGTGGTATTTCGAGATTGGAGCGAACAAAACCGGCGAGAACGCCGAAGATAAAAAAGAGAATGGCGGGATCGAGAAGATTTTGCATGAATGTCCTTTCACGCAATCGTAGTTTGAGTATGAATACATTGTAAAATCGATTCTTACAAATATATATATAGATAAATATCTATGAATATTACTTTTCGTCAGTTAAAACTTTTTCTTGCATTGTCTGAGACGGGTAGCGTGAGCGCTGCGGCACGAGTCATGCACGTGACGCAACCGACAGCTTCCATGCAACTCAAAGAGGTGACGCAAGCGGTTGGCGTACCTCTCTATGAGGTGATTTCAAAAAAAATTCATCTCACAGATGTGGGGCATGAACTGGCGCGCACCGCACGCGACATGGTGCAGACATGGGCTTCTTTTGAGCAAGGCGTCGATGGTGTCAAGGGACTTGCGCGAGGCAAACTCAGGGTTGCGGTCGTGAGTACCGCTAAATACTTTATGCCGCGTTTGATAGGGACATTTTTTAAAAAATATCCTGAAATCGATGTATCTCTTGAGATTTTGAATCGCGATGGCGTGGTGCAACGCATGCGAGACAATCTGGATGATCTTTACATCATGTCGCAACCGCCCGTTGAATTGGATCTCAGTGATGAGATTTTCATGACGAATCCCCTCGTTCTTGTTGCAGCTTCTCGCTCGCCGCTCGTGAAGTCTTCGGGGGTCAGTCTTAGTCTTCTAGAAAATCAGCGCTTTATTCTCAGGGAAAAGGGATCAGGTACAAGAATGGGCGTTGATCAGTTTTTTAAGAAACACAAATTTCGACCTGATATCAGAATGGAGCTTGGGAGCAACGAAGCGATAAAAGAAGCCGTGGCGGGAGGGCTTGGTATAGGCATCGTTTCTCGTCATGCATTACATGGTCATCAAAAAGAGCATGGTGTGGCGGTTGTTGACGTCAAGGGATTTCCTATTCAGTCCAATTGGCATATCGTGCATCCCGCAAGTAAGCGTTTATCGCCAGTTGCTACTGCTTTCAAGCTTCATATGCGCAAAGAAATGGGTCGTCACGAATGAGTGTTTCCAGAGTATGGCTGTTCGCGATGACGTGCATATTCGCGATGTTTTCTAATGCCGCAGGTGCTGAAATTCATGTTGAGTCGAACAAGCGCGGAACATTGATTATTGTTGGTGGGGGAGACACGCCTTATACGATTCAAAAACGGTTTATCGAGCTTGCAGGTGGGGCAGGAAAGGCGAGGATCGCTATTTTCCAGATGGCCTCAACAGGGGATGACGAAGAGGCTGAGGAGGTTCTTGCGGAATTTAAATTATTAGGAGCGGAATCTGTGATTCTCAATCTTGATCGTACGCAGGCACAGTCTGAAGCCATGGATGTATTGCTTTCGAGTTTTACAGGATATTGGTTCCTGGGGGGAGATCAAAATCTACTTGTGGCCTCTTTGTTAGATACGCGTGCCCTGAGGAGAATTGAGTATCGTTATGAGCAAGGGGCCGTCGTGGGTGGTACCTCTGCTGGCGCATCCGTCATGACCGCAACGATGTTGACAGGACAGCGAAGAGCGGCCAGCGGCAGGATCAACGAAGATCTAAACGCCGTTGCTATGCGAAGCACAGAAGTCGCTTTTGGATTTGGCTTATTACCAGGCGCGATTGTAGATCAGCACTTCAGTAGACGTTCGAGAGATAATCGTTTGGTCAGCGCAGTGTTGGATCATCCGCAATTACTCGGTGTGGGCATCGACGAAGAGACTGCTCTGATCGTGCGTCCGGACGGTCGTTGGGAGGTTTTAGGAAATGGACATGTCAAAATCTATGATGCTAGGCGTGCCTATATCGTCAATCATGACGAGGAAGCTGTGGGTGCTTCCGGCATCAGAATGCATGTCCTGCCGCGAGGTTCGCGGTTCGATCCAAGATTGGGAAGGATGGGATCATGGCGCAATTAGTCGGCTGCCTGACTCTTTCATTTAAGGTAGTGGAAGCGCATCTATGATTTATCTACATAAAATTTTGCCATTCGCGATATCACCACTTGTCTTGATTATTGTGGTCGTGGCGTATGGTATTTTTAAAAATAAAAAAATATATAGCGTCATGGGCTTAATACTTTTATATGCCTTAAGTACCTTTTTTGTTGCTGATTTTTTATTTGAAAAAATCGAAGGTAAAGAGCTTAAATATTTCGCTAAAGATGCAAAACCAGCGGATGGAATCGTTGTGTTGAGCGGAATGATGGTTCATGTCGAAAGTGATGCGGGTCCTATTCCTGAGTGGGATGATGCAGATCGATTTTTCGCAGGGATTGATTTGTATCAGGCGGGTAAGGCACCTAGATTGATTTTTACAGGAGGAACTTTACCCTGGGAAAAAGTCTCTCTAAACGAAGGGATGGTTCTAAAGACCTTTGCGCAAAGGATGGGCGTGCCCGAGGCCAGCATCACCGTATCGCGAGAAGCTCAAAATACGGCGCAGGAGGCTGAAGCAGTATGGGAATTATTTGTCTCTAAAGCGTCT
The DNA here is from genome assembly GCA_044357955.1 of Burkholderiaceae bacterium. Lineage (GTDB taxonomy): Bacteria > Pseudomonadota > Gammaproteobacteria > Burkholderiales > Burkholderiaceae_B > Zwartia. Next base: position 4,469 of record JBIKOQ010000177.1, read on the forward strand.
CAGCAATCACTTGCATCTGATATGTCTCACCCACCCAAAATTTTGCTCGTCACATCCGCATTCCATATGCCTCGTGCTCAACGGTTATTTGAGCGCCAGGGGTTTGAGGTCGAGGCGTTTCCAGTAGATTTTAAGGTCAG
>JBIKOQ010000178.1:0-4596 GCA_044357955.1 Burkholderiaceae bacterium
TGTTGAAGACCTCGAAGAGGCTTTTGTCATTGGAGGCGCCCAAATCTACCAAGAGGCACTCCCCTTCGCTCAACAAGTGATTGCGACTGAGGTGCAGGAGACTGTCGAAGGTGATGCTTTTTTTGCACCTTTGGACAAAGCACAATGGATAGAAACCTCAAGACAGTCTCACCCTGCGGAAAACGGCCTACATTTTGATATCGTACATTACCGACGCAAAGACTGCGGACAGATGGAAAAGGCATGATTAAAAAACTGATCATCGCGACAGGGGTTGTGCTTGCAGCGGTCGCGACATACAGCGGCATCAGCTGGTGGTCGGGCTTTCGGATTCAGTCACAATCTTATGCCGCGATGGATGCGATCAACCTCCATCTGGCCCGCACAGGCTCGGATCAAGTGCGGCTATCCGCGCGCGGCTATCACCGGGGCATCTTTTCCAGCGAAGCGTCTTATGTGCTGAGTTTCCCCGCGAGCAAGGATGGCCCGGCTCTCCCCAAGCGGGAATTACTTTTTATTAACCATATTACGCATGGCCCCTTGCCTCTTCAAAACATCTTGAATGGTGAGTTCTCAGCGATTGGCGCCTTCATTCATACCGTGAGTGCGCCAACGCCTTGGACGGATGGGCTTTTCAAAGAAAACCAGGGACAAGCTCTTGTCGTCGGCGAAACAAGAGTTAGCACGAATGGCAGGGCGACCCTGAATTGGTCGATACAACCGATCGATGTCCGTCATGACGCATTGAGGGTGAAATTCGCTGGAGCCAAACTCAAGGCCGACATTGGACCGCGACTCATCAACAGAAAGGGTGAGCTGGTACTTGACGCGCTCAATATCACCGATGGGCATACGACCTTTGACGTAAAAGGGGTCAAAGTCAAAATGGATACGCGTCTCGACGCCTCCGGACTTTCGATTGGCACACACACAAGAGAGATCGGCAGCTTGAGCTGGGCTTCCGTGAATGCCTCAACGATTGAGCTCGATAAATTCAAATTGCGTACCGAGATGAAGCTCGAAGACGCCGAGGTCACTGGCTCTACCGACCTCACGGTCGGCGCGCTGAGCATCGCTCAACAAAAGTTCGGGGCATTAAAGTTGTCACTGACCTATGACAAACTCAGCGATCGCGCACTTGGCCCTTTGCTAGAGCTTTATCATCGCGCAACCGCGGGTTTCGCGATCAATATTTTGAAGCCTGAGCCGCTGAGCACTGCTGAGATTAAAAGAGCGTGGCAACATCTTCATAATCTTTTAAAAAATGATCCAAGTATCCGTATCGAACCGCTTGCCTGGGAAACATCGGCGGGAAAAAGTCAGCTCACCCTGCATACCACCTTCAAACCTGCGGAGCTTGCGAGTGGTGGCATCGGGTTACGCGAAAATCTAATCGATACGCTTGATGCAACCTTGACCATTTCTCAGCCCATGGTCAACGCTCTGGTGCTTCAACACTTTCAGAAACCGGGCACCCCAGCTGCCAAAATCAAAAACCTCGCAGATCGCGAGTCTCGACGACTCGCCGAGATGGCGGTTCAGCTCAAGCTTGGTCGCGTTCAAAACGGCAGGCTCGTCAGTCACTTTAACGTGCAAGACGGAGAGTTACGTATAAACGGACAGCGTTCTGCTCCCGAGCCTCTGTTAAAGCTCCTCAGTTCCTTGGTCCCGATGCGATTTTTTGCGAGTCAGCCTCAGAGCGGACAAGAAGGTCCCGACGAGGCGCTCTCCTTGCAACACCTGGATCCTCGCGTACTGGGCGCCATATTGAGCGACTCCGACTTTGCCTATCAGGAAACGAGAGATGAAGATGGCGATCTCGTCCTCAAAGTTGCACCTGGCGATGCGGGCGCCAACAGTATCGAAATCATTTTCAGCGGCTGTCGCAAAGATCCGACCTGTGAGGATGTTTTGCTTCGGGCGACTTACTCTTCGGCGCAAACAGCGCCCCTCAAGTTCATCAATGACTGGAACTTACGAAACCGCTGGGCGCGCGTGTATCTCAAGGATTCTGGCGCCCCAGTTCTGGAGATGGATATCAGCGCATATGGCGGGATTGGTCAAGATGCGATCGAATCCATGGTCAGCACCTTCTTTAAGCTCGTCAGAGACTTTTCGAAGGAACTGAACGCTACTGAGAAAGCCGGGTCGGTGACCCCGACACCGGCTGCTCAATAAAACCGCACTTATTCCTGTTCGGCGTAAGCCTCTACGGGCAAACAAGAACAGACTAAATTACGATCACCCCAAGCATTGTCCACGCGACCGACGGGAGGCCAGTACTTGCTGTCGCGCAGACTTTCGACTGGGTAAGCCGCCTGCTGACGAGGGTAGTCGTGGTGCCACTCTTCGGCCAACAACATCTTGGCAGTGTGCGGCGCATTTTTCAGCACGTTGTCACTCTTGTCGCGCTCGCCACGTTCGACTTGAGCGATTTCCTTGCGAATCGAAATCATGGCGTCGATGAAACGATCCAACTCAGCCAAGCCTTCTGACTCTGTCGGCTCGACCATCAAGGTACCCGCAACCGGAAAACTCATGGTCGGTGCATGGAAACCATAATCCATCAAGCGTTTTGCGATGTCTTCGGCTGAAATGCCAGAGATTTCTTTGAGTGGATTGATATCCAGAATGCACTCATGCGCGACACGATCATTGCGACCCGTGTACAACACGGGGAAATGACCTGCCAAACGACGCGCCACATAGTTGGCGCTCAAAATCGCCACCTCGGTTGCGCGGCGTAAACCTTGAGCCCCCATCAATGAGATGTAGACGAAAGGAATCGGCAAAATACTAGCTGAACCGAAAGGCGCTGCGGATACGGGTCCGACAGGCATACCCGTGGCCATCACGCCTTTTTCATTGACCACACCAGGTAAAAATGGTGCGAGGTGCGCACGTACGCCCACAGGACCCACACCCGGTCCGCCGCCGCCATGCGGAATGCAGAAGGTTTTATGCAGATTCAAGTGGGACACATCCGAGCCAAACTTACCTGGCTGCGCCACGCCGACCATTGCGTTCATGTTGGCGCCATCCATGTAAACCTGGCCGCCCGCTTCATGAATGAGATCGCAGATCGTTGTGATGGACTCCTCGAACACGCCATGGGTGGAAGGATAAGTCACCATCAAGGCGGCCAAGCGATCACCCACCTTGGCGATTTTGGCCTTGAGATCTTCAAGATCCACGTTACCGTGCGCATCCGAACCCACCACGACGACATCCATGCCCACCATATTGGCGGACGCTGGATTCGTGCCGTGTGCCGACGAAGGAATCAGGCACACGTCGCGCTGATGCTGACCATTGGCGCGGTGATATGCACGAATCGCGAGCAAACCTGCATACTCGCCTTGCGCGCCAGAATTAGGCTGCAGACTGATCGCATCGTAACCCGTGATCTCGCAGAGGTCTTTGGACAAGCGCTCAATCATGGTCTGATAGCCGCGCGTCTGGTCAGCGGGGGCAAACGGATGTATCGCCGCAAACTCTGGCCACGTGACCGGAATCATTTCCACCGTCGCATTGAGCTTCATCGTGCATGAACCCAGTGGGATCATCGTGCGATCAAGTGCTAAATCCTTATCGGCTAGCTTGCGCAAGTAGCGCAGCATGTCCGTCTCGGACTGAATGCTGGAAAACACAGGATGACTGAGAATGGCTTGCTTGCGCTGAACAGTCGCAGGGATGCCTGGCAAGCCCTTAACCTCGGTCGACAAGGCGGGCGCTGTCTTGCCCGTCGCACTGGCAAAGACGCCGAGCAGCTGGCCAAGATCCTCAAGCGTCACGGTTTCGTCCAAGGATATGCTGAGCTGAGTCGCGCTGACGCTGCGCAGGTTGATGCGCGCCGCACGTGCGGCCTTCAATACAGCGTCGGTCTGCGCGCCCGTTTCGAGCAACAAGGTATCAAAGAACGTATCGTTGACCACCTTGATCCCAAGCGCCGTGAGTGCCTGCTTAAGAACCGTTGTTGACTGATGCACACGCGTGGCAATCGACTTGATCCCTTTTGGGCCATGCCACAGTGCATACATGCTGGACATCACTGCCAACAAGACCTGTGCAGTACAAATATTGGACGTGGCTTTCTCACGACGGATGTGTTGCTCACGGGTCTGGAGTGCCAAACGCAAGGCCTGATTACCCTGCGCGTCTTTGGAGATACCCACCAGACGTCCTGGCATGTTGCGTTTGAATGCATCCTTGCACGCCATAAAACCAGCATGTGGACCACCAAAACCAAAGGGTACGCCAAAGCGTTGCGCAGAGCCGATGGCAATATCAGCACCCCAATGGCCAGGCGGCTCAAGCAGCGCCAACGCCAACAAGTCTGTTGCACAAGCGACAACGCCGCCCTGCGCATGGACTTGCCCGGCGAGTGCGCGATAGTCCGCGACTGCGCCCAGAGAATGCGGGTATTGCACAAGCAAACCGAAACAAGCTGGCACGCCCTTGGACTCATCCCCCACAACCACGTCAATATCTAAACCATCCGCACGCGTGCGGATCACTTCGATCGTCTGGGGATGACAGTGCTGTGAAACGAAAAAAACTTTGCTTTGGGCAGTCGACGCGCGACGCGCAAGCGTC
>JBIKOQ010000179.1:0-4592 GCA_044357955.1 Burkholderiaceae bacterium
AACGTAACCAGCGAAGGTTTTGACCAGTTTGAAGGGGTTTTTGTTTTGCTTTGGATAGACGACATTGGTGCTCGGAATCATCAAATTGCAGAGCGCTGCTGCGATATAAACAAAGGCGATCATCAATATGGCGGCTTCAGCAGGTGTGTCCACCAAGTTGCTAATCCAAGCGTGGCTGAGTAGCCAGGAAGATACGGTGGGTGATACCAAGACGCCGCCCACCACGGTTCCCATGATGATGGACAAAATGGTCAAGCCCTCGATCCAGCTGTTCCCTTTGACGAGCTGCAGGGGGTGAAGCATCTCAGTGACAATGCCGTATTTAGCGGGTGAGTAGGCGGCTGCACCAATGCCAACGAGCGCATAGGCGGCGCATACCAGTGCGACCTGGCCATCTTCTGATAATCCGAACATGGCATAAGAAAACATGAGTAAACAGCCACTGACTTTGATGGCGTTGGTGAAAAACATCACCCTGCCCTTGGGGAACGAGTCTGCAAAAGCGCCTACGAAGGCTGCCAGCAAGACATAAGAGGCGGCAAACCACCATTTCATCATCGGTGCCATCCAGTCCGGGCCGTGAAGCTCCAGAATCAGTGCGATTGCAGCGATAAACAATGCATTATCCGCCAGCGAGGACAGAGCCTGCGCAGCCATGACGGTAAAAAAGCCTCGATTCAAGATGATTTCCCGAAAAATTGAACGCAAGCCACAATGGGGCATTCCGCATAATAAAAGAATGAGGGATTCCCCTCGGATTTAACCCTTCGAACCATAAAATGTTAGGCATTTTGAGGACGATGAAAGCCTGCATTAGGCTCAGGCTGCGTTATGATCTTAGGGATTCCATCCGAGATTGTGCCTATATTGTGCGTCTGACCCAGATCAAACTAGCCGGATTTAAATCCTTCGTCGATCCGACCGTCATTCCGACCCCAAGTCAGCTCGTGGGGGTCGTGGGACCGAACGGCTGCGGTAAATCCAACATTATCGATGCCGTGCGCTGGGTGATGGGCGAAAGTCGAGCGTCCGAGTTGCGTGGCGAGTCCATGCAAGATGTGATTTTTAGTGGTTCTGGTCAGCGCAAGCCCTCGGCGCGTGCTTCGGTCGAGCTGGTGTTCGACAATAGTGATGGTCGCGCGATCGGTCAGTGGGCGACCTACGCCGAGATCGCTGTCCGTCGCGTGTTGACCCGCGATGGCACGAGCAGCTATTTCATCAACAACCAGCAAGTCCGGCGTCGCGACGTCAACGATATTTTTCTGGGTACGGGCTTAGGCGCTCGCGGTTACGCCATTATTGGTCAGGGCATGATCAATCGCTTGATCGAAGCAAAGCCCGAAGAGCTCCGTGTCTACCTCGAAGAGGCCGCGGGCGTGTCGCGCTATAAAGAACGCCGCCGCGAGACCGAAAACAGATTGTCTGATACTCGCGAAAATCTCGTGCGTGTGGACGATATCTTGCGCGAACTCACCTCTCAACTCGAAAAGTTGGAGTCTCAAGCCGAAGTGGCGCGTGAATACCGCGCCCTGCAAGCAGAAGGTGAGAGCAAGCAAAATGCGCTGTGGTTCCTCAAAGAAGCCGCAGCCCACGAAGAGCGCGCCCGCACGCAACAAGACATCGAAAGAGCGCAGACTGAACTCGAGGCCTCGATGGCTGGCTTGCGCGCCAGTGAGGCCGCACTCGAGGCGCGCCGCCAGGCGCATTATGCTGCGGGCGATGCTGTGCACGCTGCTCAAGGCTTGCTTTACGAGTCCAATGCCAAAGTCAGTAGCCTCGAGGCGGAAATTCGTCATGTCGTCGAGTCCCGCAATCGTGTGCACACGCGACGCGCACAATTACAAGTCCAGATGACCGAGTGGGATGCGCAAAAAGAGCACTGTGTTTTGCAAATTCAAGAAGGCGAAGAAGAGCTGATGACGAGTGCCGCGCGTGCTGAACAGGCACGTGAGTTGGCGCTGGCCGCACAAGAGGGATTGCCCGATATCGAGGCGCGTGTGCGTCAAGCCGCGGCCCAGCGCGAAGAAATGCGCGCGACTCTGGCGCGCGTGGAGCAGAGCCTAGCCTTGGTCGCTCAGACCCAGCGCGATTCGGATCGTCAATTACAGACGCTAGAAATGCGTCGTGAGCGACTCAAACAAGAATTGCTAGGCGTGGAGACACCCGATGTCGAGGCGCTTGAGCGCTTGAGCGGTGACAAACTTGTCGCTGAAGAGTCACTCGAGGAGGTCCAGGGTGCACTCGCCGAACTCGAAGACAAATTACCTGAGGCGGATACGCGGCGCACGAAAGCCCAACAGCTGGCGCAAGTCGAGGCGGAATCGCTCGCCCGGTTAGACGCTCGCTTGACCGCGTTGGTTCGCTTGCAAGAGGATGTGCAGAAAAAGGGCACACTCGAGCCTTGGCTCGCCAAGCATGAGTTGACATCGTTGTCGCGTCTCTGGCAAAAGCTGCATGTCGAACCAGGTTGGGAAACCGCCTTGGAGGCTGTGCTCAACGAGCGGATGACGGGTCTCGAAGTCCGTAATCTTGATTGGGCACGGGCCTTTGCAAAAGATGCGCCGCCGGCGCGTTTGGCGTTTTATCAGTTGCCCTCCGCTGCGCCCGTGGCGCCCGCGCCCTCCGGACTGAATCCCTTAGTCTCCGTGTTGCGCATCACTGATCCTGAATTACGTACTTTGCTGCAGGGCTGGTTGGGCAATGTTTATATTGCAAAAGATGTGACCGAGGCGCTCGCCGCCCGCTCGACCTTGCCTCTTGGTGCCGTGCTGGTGGTGCAGGGCGGTCACTTGATCGATGCGCACAGTGTCCGTTTTTACGCACCAGACTCGGAGCAGGCAGGTTTGCTGGCGCGTCAGCAGGAAATCGAAAACCTCCAACGCGAAATCAAAGCGCATCAACTTATCGCGGATCATTCGCGTTCCGCAGTCGCGCAGGCGGAGTCCGCTTGGCAGCAGATCTCGCAGGCGTTGCCTGCTGCGCGCCAACGTGTCGCAGAAATCACAAGACGCCTTCATGATTTGCAACTTGAACATACGCGCTTGCAACAGCAAGTCGAACAAACTCGCGAACGTTCTGGACGTCTTGAGCAAGATATCGCTGAAGTGATTTCTCAGCAAGAGGAACTCACTGCGGCCAAACTCGAGGCAGAAGCGCGTTTTGAGGAATTAGACGCTGAGATCGGTGTTCAGCAGGAAGCTTATTCCGAAGCGGAAATGGCGGGCGAAGCCCTCTCCGAAGAAGCCGAAACAGCGCGCAATCGTTTGCGCGATCAGGAGCGTGGCGCTCAAGAGGCGGAGTTTGCCGAGCGAGGTATTCGTGCCCGCATTGCCGAGTTGCAACGTAACTTACAACTTGCGACTGAACAAGCAACGCGCGCGCAGCAGGAGTTGTTGTCGCTCGAGTCCGAGCTCTCGACCTTGGATGCTGCGGCTGCCGAAGCAGGATTACAAGAGGCGCTTGAATTGCGTGCCGAACGCGAGGAAACGCTGGGGCGCGCGCGGATTGAGATGGATACCTTGGCTGCGCAACTGCGCGAGGCCGACGAAGAGCGCATGACCATCGAACGCTCCTTAGAGCCTCATCGTGAGCGCATCATGCAACTCCAGTTGCAGGAGCAGGCCGCGCGATTAGCGACAGAGCAGTTCGCTGAGCAGCTCAATGAACGACAAGTCGATCGTGCCGCGGTGCAAGCGTCTCTGACTGAACAGCCAGAGGAGTGGTTGCGTCCCGCGTGGTTACAGTCCGAGGTTCAACGCATCACTAAAAAGATTGATAGTCTAGGTTCTGTGAACTTGGCCGCCCTTGATGAGTTGACGGCCTCGCGTGAACGCAAGAACTATCTTGACGCGCAGTATTTAGATTTGCAGACTGCGATCGACACTTTGGAGGATGCGATCCGCAAGATCGATCGTGAAACCCGAGATTTGTTGCAGACCACGTTTAATGAGGTCAATGGCCATTTTGGCGAATTGTTCCCCAAGTTATTCGGGGGCGGTGAAGCGCGTTTGATCATGACAGGCGATGAGATTTTGGACGCAGGTGTTCAGGTGATGGCGCAGCCCCCTGGCAAGCGCAACACCTCGATTCATTTACTGTCCGGTGGGGAAAAGGCTTTAACAGCCACCGCCTTGGTCTTTGCGCTGTTCAAGCTCAATCCTGCTCCGTTTTGTTTGCTTGACGAAGTGGATGCGCCGCTCGATGATGCGAATACTGAGCGTTACACCAATCTCGTGAGTAGTATGGCCGACCACACACAGTTTTTGTTTATCTCGCATAACAAGATCGCCATGCAAATGGCACGCCAGTTGGTGGGTGTGACCATGCAAGAGCAAGGCGTGTCGCGTATTGTGGCCGTTGATATCGAATCCGCGTTGCAGCTTGCTGCCGAAGCTGCGTGATCATTGAGACAATACATGAGTGAATTGCAGATTTACCTGATTGTCATCGGAGCAGCCATCATCGTGCTGCTGCTGGGCTTTAACTGGTTTCAGGATCGACGCGTCAGACGTCGGATGCAGGCGCAAATGCCTGTGATCGAGCAAGATCCTTTGCTGGGGGATACCTTGGCCTCTGGGGAGACTCGTCGCGAG
>JBIKOQ010000180.1:0-4565 GCA_044357955.1 Burkholderiaceae bacterium
GTTGGCGTTTTCTACTTCCGCGCTGGCGCAAGGCACGATCAAGATTGGTGAGATCAACAGTTATAAAGCGCAGCCCGCTTTTCTCGAGCCTTATAAAAAGGGCATGGAGCTCGCCGTCGAGCAGATCAATGCCGCCGGTGGACTCAATGGCAAAAAAGTTCAACTCATCACACGCGATGACAATGCCAATCCCGGCGATGCCGTGCGGGTCGCCGAGGAACTCATTTCCCGCGATAAGGTGGATGTGTTGACGGGCTCTTTTCTCTCGCACATTGGTTTGGCCTTGACGGATTTCGCGAAACAGAAAAAAGTATTTTTTCTCGCCAGCGAGCCGTTGACCGATAAGATTGTTTGGCAAAACGGCAACCGCTACACCTTCCGTCTGCGTACTTCAACCTATATGCAAGTCGCGATGTTGGTACCCGAAGCCGCGGCGATGAATAAAAAGCGCTGGGCGATTGTTTATCCCAATTACGAATACGGTCAATCTGCAGCAGCGACTTTTAAGGCGCTTCTCAAAGCCGCACAGCCGGATGTCGAGTTCGTGGCTGAACAGGCTCCGCCTTTGGGCAAGCTTGATGCGGGGAGTGTCGTACAAGCCTTGTCGGACGCTAAACCCGATGCGATTTTCAATGTGCTTTTTGGTGCCGATCTCGCGAAGTTTGTCCGCGAAGGCAACACGCGCGGCTTATTCAAGGGTCGCGAAGTGGTGAGCTTGCTGACCGGTGAACCCGAGTATCTCGATCCGCTCAAGGATGAATCCCCAGACGGTTGGTTGGTCACGGGTTACCCTTGGTACGGCATCAAGACACCCGAGCACGAGGCTTTTCTAAAGGCCTACCAGACGCGCTTTAAAGATTACCCACGCCTGGGTTCTGTGATTGGCTACAGCACCATCATGTCCTTGGCCGAGGGGATTAAAAAAGCAAAAGGAACCAATACTGAGGCGCTGATCGCCGCTTTCAGGGGCTTGCAATTGATGACACCCTTTGGGCCCATCACGTATCGCCCAGAGGATCATCAGTCGACAATGGGTGCGTTCGTGGGTCGAACTAAAAATGAGGCTGGCAAAGGCGTCATGGTGGATTTCCGCTACATGGATGGCACCCGATTTTTACCCTCCGCCGCCGAGGTTAAAAAGCTTCGACCGGCGGATTAAACACGCGCACCGTACTGTATGGATCTTGCAAGTTTCATCGTTCAGCTTTTAAACGGCTTAGCCGGCGCCTCCTCGTTATTTTTGGTGGCAGCTGGCCTGTCGTTGATTTTCGGTGTGACACGTATTGTTAATTTTGCCCATGGTTCTTTTTATATGGTGGGCATCTATATTGCTTATAGTCTGGTCACGCAGTTTTCCGCCACGATTGGCTTTTGGCCAGCGATCTTTGGTGCTGCACTCTGCGTAGGCGTGTTGGGCGCTTTGGTAGAAATGACCTTGATGCGGCGTATCTACCGCGCGCCAGAGTTGTTTCAGTTGCTCGCGACCTTCGCGTTGGTGCTGGTGATCAAGGATGCAGTGTTGTGGTTCTGGGGACCCGAGGAGTTGCTCGGCCCGCGCGCGCCTGGTTTTAAGTCTGCGGTACAGATTTTGGGTCGAAGCTTTCCGAGTTACGACTTGCTGTTGATCGCGCTTGGACCGATTGTGTTGGGTTTATTGTGGCTGTTGCTGACGCGAACACGTTGGGGGACGTATGTCCGTGCCGCGACGCAAGACCGCGAGATGGTTGCGGCGCTGGGCGTTAACCAAGCATGGTTATTTACCAGCGTGTTCGCGTTAGGTGCCTTTCTGGCTGGGCTAGGCGGCGCATTGCAATTGCCGCGTGAGCCCGCCAGCCTTGAAATGGATCTCAACATCATCGGCGCGGCTTTTGTGGTGGTCGTGGTGGGCGGCATGGGCTCGATTCCAGGAGCGTTTGTCGCAGCCCTGCTGATCGCTGAAATCAAAGCCCTCTGCATCTGGTTAGGCTTGGTGACGATTTTCGGTGTTGAGATTTCCTTTTCTAAACTGACACTTGTGGTTGAATTTTTAGTGATGGCCACGGTCTTGATGATCAGGCCTTGGGGGCTGTTGGGTCGCCCTCAACCTCCCACTCGTCAAGGTGGTCACGTCGAAGCGCCTCTGCGCGCCGCAGGCGCCTGGAGCCTGCGCTGTTGGGGAGTATTGATTGCTTTCTTAATCGTACTGCCTTGGCTCACGCAATCCTCACCTTATGTCACGATCTTGAGTATTGATCTGCTCGTGGCTGCGCTCTTTGCGGCGAGTTTGCACTTCATCATGGGACCTGCCGGCATGCACTCCTTTGGACACGCTGCTTATTTTGGTTTGGGTGCGTACGGTGCCGCTCTGCTGTTGAAGTATGCAGGTATGCCGATGGAGGCTGCTCTGTTGTTGGCACCTGTGGTGGCCGTTCTAGGCGCAGCGTTGTTTGGTTGGTTTAGCGTGCGCTTGTCGGGTGTGTATCTTGCGATGCTGACGCTTGCCTTTGCCCAGATCACTTGGGCCGTGGTGTTCCAATGGGATGGCTTGACAGGTGGCAGCAATGGCTTGACCGGTGTCTGGCCCGCGCAATGGTTGACGGACAAGCAGCACTATTACTGGTTGACGCTCGCGTTAGTGGTGGCTGCCGTATGGTTATTGCGCCGCATGCTGCATGCGCCGTTTGGGTATGCCATGCGTGCCGCACGAGATTCCGCGTTACGCGCCGATGCGATCGGGATCGATATCAAGCGTGTGCAGTGGCTTGCTTTCATGATCGCAGGCGCTGTCGCAGGCCTGGCAGGTGCGTTATTCGCTTTTTCCAAGGGCAGTATTTCTCCCGAAGTTTTACATGTCAGCAAATCAGTCGACGGACTCGTGATGGTATTACTGGGCGGTATTCAAACCTTGGCGGGCCCTTTGGTCGGTGCCTTGAGCTTTACCTGGTTGCACGATACCGTTGCACGCAACACTGAATACTGGCGTGCGATGCTGGGGGGCATTATTTTATTGTTGGTGTTGCTGTTTCCCGAGGGGATCGCAGGTGCCGCGCGACGTATTTTTGTACGAGGTGCGCGATGAGTCTTCTGGTCGTGAGCGAGCTCGGTAAATCATTTGGTGGCCTGGCTGCGGTGGATGATGTGAGTTTTTCAATTGGTCCGGGCGAACTCCTTGCGTTGATCGGTCCGAATGGCGCTGGCAAAACGACGACCTTTAACATGATTAATGGACAGTTGCGTGCGGATCGTGGCTCGGTTCGATTGTCTGGGCAGGAATTGCTGGGTAAAGCGCCGCGCGAGATTTGGCGTTTTGGTGTGGGGCGGACTTTTCAGATTGCCGAGACCTTTGCCTCGTTAACCGCGCTAGAAAATGTACAAATGGCCTTGCTCTCGTATCACCGTCGATTGTTCTCCTTTCTGCAACCTGCGCGCGTCTTTGCCCTGGAGCGTGCCAGAGATTTGCTCGAACAGGTGGGGATGGCAGAGCAAGCTGAGCGCGCTTGCAGCGAACTGGCTTACGGCGATGTCAAACGGATCGAACTTGCGATGGCCTTAGCCAATGAGCCTAAGCTTTTATTAATGGATGAACCCACAGCAGGTATGGCACCCGAGGAACGACATGCCTTGATGGCACTCACCAAGCGTCTAGTGCTCGAACACAACATTGCAGTCCTCTTTACGGAACACAGCATGGATGTCGTATTCGCTTTTGCGGATCGCGTGATCGTGTTGGCCAGAGGGCGCTTGATCGCGCAGGGCTCGCCCGCTCAAGTCCGCAGCGACCCATTGGTACAAGAAGTGTATTTTGGCTCTGGAACGACTTTTGCAGAACAAAGAGCGTTTCATGTCTAAGTCGCCCCATCCATCCTCTGAACGGCCGCTGCTGCGGGCCGATGGACTCTGCGCTTGGTACGGCGCCGCGCAAATTTTGTTCGATGTCGCGCTAGAGGTGAGGCAAGGCGAGGTGGTCGCTTTGATGGGTCGCAATGGTGCGGGTAAGTCGACGGCAATAAAAACCCTCATGGGGTTGTTAGATAAAAAAGCCGGCCAGGTGCATTTTATGGAACGCGATATTTCTCGTCTTGCACCCTATGAAATTGCGTCGCTCGGTCTTGGCTTTGTGCCCGAGGATCGGCGTATTTTTACGGATCTCACTGTCCTTGAAAATCTTGCTGTGGGTCGCCAGGCCCCGCGGCATTGGCCCGATGGTTCACTCGCACCCTCGTGGAGCGTCGAAAAACTGTTCGACCTGTTTCCGAACTTGGCGCAGATGCCGCAACGGTTGGGCGGAAAAATGAGCGGTGGAGAGCAACAAATGCTGACTGTCGCCCGAACCTTGATGGGTAACCCTTATCTTGTTTTGCTTGATGAGCCCTCTGAGGGGGTCGCGCCCATTATTGTCGAGCAAATGGTTGGCATGATTCTCGCGCTCAAAAAGCAAGGCGTCAGCATTCTTTTGTCTGAGCAAAATATGCACTTTGCGCGTTTAGTGTGCGACAGAGTGTATGTTCTGGAAAAAGGGCATGTCCGTTTTTCAGGTACCTTTGGTGAGCTGGATCAGCATTCCCAACTCAAACAAGACGCCCTTA
>JBIKOQ010000181.1:0-4556 GCA_044357955.1 Burkholderiaceae bacterium
TTTTCCTGCAGACATGGATGGTGGCAGTCTGATTCGTTATCTCAAGCCGATTTTGCTTGGTCAACATCCTCTTGACCGCGAACGTCTCTACAAAGCGATGTGGAAACGCGTGCGCACCACCACTGCGCGTTCGATTGGCGCGGTGGATATCGCGCTTTGGGATATCGCAGGCAAGGTTGCCAATCTGCCGATTCATCAGCTGCTTGGCTCTTATCGAGATCGCGTCCCCGCCTATATCAGTTCTGCGGTACTCGCTAGCCCGCAAGCCTATGCCGACGAAGCCCAGCATTACAAAGCTCTCAATTTAGCTGCCTACAAAATCCATCCGCCGCAAGTGTGGCGCGAGGACATCAAGGTCTGCGAAGCGGTTCGCAAAGCCGTCGGTGATGAATATGTATTGATGCTGGATTCGGTCTGGAGCTATGACTATCCGCAAGCACTGCGTGTAGGACATGTTATCGAAGATCTCGATTTCTATTGGTACGAAGATCCTCTGGCCGATGCGGATATTTACAACTATATAGAGCTCAAAAAACACTTAAGTATTCCAATTATGGCGACCGAATATCCCGCAGGCGGGCTTGATTCATACGCGCCTTGGATCAAAGAACGTGCGACGGACTTTTTAAGAGGTGACGTCGCCGTAAAAGGCGGTATCACTACGCTGATGAAAACCGCTCACTTAGCCGAAGCGTTTCACCTGAACTACGAAGTACATCATGGTGGAAACTCTCTGAACAACTTCGCTAATTTACACGCCATTATGGCGATGCAAAATACGGAGCTCTTCGAGGTCTTGCTGCCCTCAGAGTCCCAAAAGTATGGGCTCCTGCAAGATCTTGAGATTGATCATCAGGGGATGATTCACGCCCCGACAGGCCCGGGTCTCGGTGCTCAAATCGATTTCGATCTGATCAAGAGAAAAACGCTGGGTGTGTTGAGCTAGTCAGAGGTAGTTATTTAATCGGCTCAAACTGTCGCCACAAGCAACTGCCCTTGACCGACTTATCCAGCGTCGCCAGATACTCCTCGTGCGCGAGGAGGTCCTCAGCGCTTGGCAAGATTACAGGTAAGCCAAGCGCGTCCTGTTGATGCCCTCGAGCCTCGGCGCTTTCTGTTTCGGGCGCGTCATAGGTATCGATCATCAAGCTGTCCTGACCACGCGTCATGGCGAGCCAAACTTCGGCGAGGAGTCGTGAGTCAAGCAAGGCGCCGTGCAAGGCACGATGGGCATTGGAGACGCCGTAACGTTCGCACAAGGCATCAAGTGAGTTGCGCTTACCCGGATGCAATGTCTTGGCGTGCACCAATGAATCCGTCACACCGCTACAAAACTCGGTCACAGACTTACGCCCAACTTTGGCGAGTTCGGCATTCAAAAATTTCAAATCAAAGGGCGCGTTGTGGATAATCAGCTCGGCGCCTTCAATAAATTTTAAAAAGTCCTCGGCCTGATCTTTAAAGCGGGGCTTGTCCGACAGGAAATCCGTGGTCAGGCCATGCACACCTAAGGCACCTGGGTCACTCTCGCGATCGGGATTGAGGTAGGTATGGTAATGGTTGTCTGTAACACCACGATTGAGCACCTCGACGGCACCAATCTCGACAATGCGATGCCCTTGAGCCGGATCGAGTCCGGTCGTTTCAGTATCAAGAATGATCCAACGCATAGGTGCTGACGCCGTGAAAGAGGGATGAATTGTAGGTTTGTGTTTTGGTTTCGGTTAGTGGCTCATTTTAGCGCGGGCTTCTTCGACGCCGCGATTGGCAAGTAAGTCTGCCCGTTCGTTGCCCGGATCGCCGGCATGACCTTTGACCCACTGCCAACGAATCTCGTGCTTTGCGACCTCGTCTGACATCAGCTGCCAGAGATCAGCGTTTTTAACGGGTTTTTTGTCGGCAGTTTTCCAGCCTCGCTGTTTCCAGCCATGAATCCATTCGGTCATGCCTTTCATCACATACTGGGAATCGACATGGAGCGTCACCGCGCAGGGTCGCTTGAGCGCGCGCAACGCCTCGATGACCGCCATCATCTCCATACGGTTATTCGTGGTGAGAGGCTCACCGCCGTGGAGGGTTTTCTCGACTTGCCCGAGTTTGAGCAACACGCCCCAGCCTCCTGGGCCAGGATTACCTTTGCAGGCGCCATCGGTCCAAATTTCTACGTTTTCTTTAGTTTGCATCGTTCTCTTTGTGAGTGACTGACGGAGTTACTTTTTTGTCGGGGTTGAGTTTTGCTGCATGGCTACCCCGGCAGCACGTCTTGCACGTTGCTGGACCGCCTTGCTTTTCCATTTGGGTTTGAGCAGAGTCATCCCATGGACCCGTTTGACGGCCGAGACCACATAGATCGCACCACAAGAGGGCCACCAACGATCACCGGCAGACTCGAAAAAAGCCGTTCGCTCGAGCCATTTTTGCGTACGATAAGGTGGTATGTAGCAGCCAAAATGACCTAACTCGATCTCAAAAGACAGTAATTTGAACCAATCCTTCAATCTGGAGAGAGAAACATGCTGACGCACCTCAGCGGGCAACCAAGGCTTGAGAAGGGGCGCGCGTTGACGCATTCCCCACAAACTCCAGGGGTTAAAACCAGAAATCACGATCCTTCCCTCAGGCACAAGCACACGCTCAACCTCGCGCAACACTTGATGAGGATTGTTTGCTGTCTCTAAAATGTGCGGTAAAACGACCAAGTCCATGCTTTCTCGGTCAAAAGGCAAGAACTCAGGCTCGGCATGTACCGCACCTGCCCAATCGAAGGTTTGCTGAGTTTTCGGAATGACTTGACCCGCAAAGGCTTTAAAGGGCATTCTGTTTGCGCGCAGTAGATCAAGCTCGGGCAATCCTATCTGTAGCGCGCGGTAACCGAACACGTTATCGACCATGCCGTCAAAGCGTGTTTGCTCCCAATTTCGGACATATCGACCCGGATCGGTGTTTAACCACGCACTCAGACTTACAATGGCAGATTCTTGTTTAGACACGCTGTTCCTGAAAAAAATATAAATGCCTGCTGACTCAAACCTGCATTGCTCCGCTTCAGGCTGCAAAACGCCTCAACAAACGACAGGGATCGTTCCCCTAAGCGCGTTTAGCGACAACTATATCTGGCTGATCACCAATGGCAAGGATGCCATTGTCGTTGACCCAGGTCAGGCCGCACCCGTGCAGCATGCGCTTGCCGAGCGCAACTTGGCACTTACCGCTATTTTACTCACCCATCATCACCAAGACCATGTTGGTGGTGTCACCGACCTGGTCTCTCAGACCGGAGCCATAGTCTACGGTCCTGCGGGTGAGGTATTGCCGCTCTGTGATGTCGCCCTGGTCGAGGGTGATGTGGTGTCGGACTCCAGCATGCAACTCTCCCTTTCGGTCCTCGATGTGCCGGGTCATACCGCTGGACACATCGCCTTTGCGGGTGAAATCGCCGGTCAACCGGTTTTGTTTTGCGGAGACACACTCTTTGCAGCAGGTTGTGGTCGGCTGTTTGAAGGAACGGCCGCACAGATGGACGCGTCTCTGGCCAAGCTTGCCGCCCTCCCCACCGCCACGGCCGTTTACTGCGCACACGAATACACGCTGTCCAATATGCGCTGGGCTCTCACGGTCGAACCTGCCAACCAACACCTCCAAACCTGGCACGCTCGGGCCCAACAACAGCGTGCCCAAGGTCAACCCACTTTGCCAAGCTCGATCGGTCAAGAGCTGTCCTGCAATCCATTTTTACGCGCTCGACAGCCTGAAGTCGCTCATGCTACTGCCCTCTGGGCTGGGCATGCCCTCAACTCACCGGTTGAAGTTTTTGCCGCACTTAGAGAGTGGAAAAACAATTTCCGTTGATGTTGATGCCTAATATTCAAGTGTTTTTCACGCGTTCTCTCGCTTTGCTCGCAGTCTTGTTAATGGCAGGTTGTGCCGGCCTGTCCGGGACAGGCTCTCGCGATGGCGCGCAAGACACCTCACTGACAATCGACCTAACCGTCCCGGCACCCGACGCTTGGGAGCGTATTCGCCGAGGTTTTGCGATCCCCAATCTCAACACGCCACTGGTCGACAAGTGGACCGCCTACTACGCCAGACACCCTGAAGCGATGAACCGCATGGCCAACCGCGCGGGAAAATATCTGTATTACATCGTCGAGGAAATCAATCGACGGGGGTTGCCCACCGAACTCGCTCTCTTACCGTTTGTTGAAAGCGCCTACAACCCGATTGCTTACTCGCATGCCAACGCATCCGGATTGTGGCAATTTATCCCTAGTACAGGGACACAATTTAAACTCAAACAGGACTGGTGGCATGATCAGCGAAGGGACCCGATCGCTTCGACCAACGCCGCCCTAGACTATCTGGAGTATTTATTCGAATTTCAAGGCGACTGGTACCTGGCGCTTGCCTCTTATAACTGGGGCGAAGGCGCGGTTCAACGCGCGGTCAAACGAAATGCAGCGGTAGGCAAACCGACTGATTATCTATCTCTCAATATGCCTGCTGAAACGCGAAACTATCTGCCTAAATTGCAAGCGATTAAAAATATCGTCGCTGAT
>JBIKOQ010000182.1:0-4551 GCA_044357955.1 Burkholderiaceae bacterium
GGCGCATGAGCGCCTCCAACATTGGATCCCAAAGGGTAATGTCTGTACCGAGTGAATTGCCCAGCACCAGTGCAGGAAGCTGGATATCCCCATCCCCGCGCCAATAAATCCTGCAGTCACCGTTATTTAAAATCGGCATGTTGTTCCCCGGATCGTTTTTATATTTAATTGATTGACCCAGTATTATTCCCTAAAAGCGGGAAATGAACGAGTCTTTCTCAGGTGAAGCTCGCGGGGGCATTAAATGCCAGCTTGATCAGCCACCAAGCAAGTGCCACAAGCATTGCAGCGAGAATGCATGCACCGATTCTCACGCGCCAGTCGTCCCGAGCGCTTTGTGTGCCAGCGTTGAGGGTGTGCTTTGGCACATCCCCGGTCACCATGGGTTTGACTAATCCCTCGCCTCTAAAGCTGTAAAACGCAATGGCGCAGAGATGTAGTGCGATCAAGGCATAGAGAGCATATTCGCTCAGACGATGCAAGCGAGTGAATAAGGCGACGGTATCGTTGCTGACAAACTGGGCTAGAGGACCTTGTGTCATGACATCATCATTGGCAAAGAGTCCCGTCGAGCTCTGATATAAAAACAGACCCAGCATCGCCATGACGGACCATGCGCCTAAGGGGTTATGTCCTGCTTGACGACTCCCTTTGCTGTCACGCAAATAGGCAAGCGTCTTGGCTGGAGAGCACAAAAACTGACTAAAGCGTGCATAGCGCGGTCCGATCAGCCCCCATATCACGCGAAAGAGTAGCAGCACAAAACTCGCAATCCCAAATCTGACATGCCAGTCCATCCAGGCGCCACCTAGATTGATCGTGACCAGGGCACCGGTGATGCTCAGAGCCAGCAACCAGTGAAATAGGCGTGTCGGTAAGTCCCAGATGCGCAGTGCGGGGACGGCTTGCTGTGTTGATCGCGAACGGAGAGAAGACATGCGCTAGAGCCTAGGTTTATGGATGATTCAATTTATCACTCTTTTAGTCCAAGGCAAGCAATGCTTTACTTTGGACAGTTGTCATCGAGCTTAAATAAAGTTAACTTAATATTAGAGATAAATAACAATAATCAAATTAAGCGAGTACGTCACGAGATGAATGCAGTTGAATTTGAGCAGGCCGGTAAAAGTTGGGGGGCGACTGCCGCGCTTTACCCGACAGATCTGCAACTCGAGCAGGGCCAGTTTTCTGTTTTATTAGGTCCTTCTGGCTGTGGGAAAACGACGACCTTGCGTTTGATCGCAGGCCTTGAAATGACAACGTCGGGACGGATACATATTTTTGGTCGTGACGTCACGCAAGTGCAACCTGCACAGCGTGGTGTCTCGATGGTGTTTCAGAACTACGCCCTGTTTCCACATCTGTCTGTCGCGGAAAATGTGGTGTTTGGCTTAAAGGTCAGGCGCGTGCCCAAAGCGGAAATCGCTGAGCGTTTACGAAAAACACTTGATCTGTTGAGCTTGTCGCCATTGGCGGATCGCAAGCCAGGACAATTGTCGGGCGGGCAGCAACAGCGTGTGGCACTCGCACGTGCACTTGTTGCAGACAGTCAATTATGTTTAATGGATGAGCCGTTATCAAACTTGGATGCACAGTTGCGTCAAGAGATGCGCGTCGAGTTGCGTGCCTTGCAGCGCAAGCTCGGTCTGTCAGTCGTCTATGTGACCCACGATCAGACAGAGGCGATGAGCATGGCGGATCGCGTGATTTTGCTCAAAGGAGGACGCGTTGAGCAGGTAGCGACGCCGACCGAGATCTATCAACAGCCTCGCACACTGTTTGCAGCGCAGTTTATTGGGAGTTCCCGCATGAATGTGCTGGAGCTAGAGGGCTCGCGTATCGCCGGTACGGATATTGTTTTACAGGCTCCTGCAGGTGCCGTCTGCGTGGGGATCAGACCCGAAGATGTCCGCCTAGGTGGGGCACATCGCTTGCCCTTGCTTAGAACCGATTTCACGGGTGCTGATCTGATGTTGCATGTGGGGGTTGGTGAACAAGTGTTGGTGGTGCGTGCTGAAGGCAAGCATGCACGAGATGTGCAGGGTGAGATTGCGTTGGGTTGGGAGACGTCAAGCCTGCATTGGTTTGATCAGAGTGGGTGTCGTATTCATTCAGTCTTTGAGTGAAATTGTAGACGTTGAATGTTGACTTAAACCGTTAAGGAGAAGTACATGAATAAGCTTTTGAGTCGTGCAGCGCTAGTGGCTGCCGGTCTTTGTCTGAGTGCAACCGCATTGAGCAAAACCGAGGTGTCGTTTTATTTTCCGATCGCAGTCGGAGGACCGATTACAAAAATTATTGATCAGTATGCGACTGATTTTAATAAAGCTCATCCAGGCTACAACGTCACCCCTGTTTACTCGGGCACTTACCAGGAAACGATCGTCAAGGCATTGACCGCGCACAAGGCAGGCAAGCCTCCGACCGCTGCGATCTTGCTATCCACGGACACGTTCACATTGGCCGACGAGGGGGCCATCACACCCATCGATACATTTGTTAAAACAGATGATGATCGCGCCTGGATGAAAAGTTTCTTCCCAGCCTTCTTGTTGAATGGTCAGTTTGATAACAAAACCTGGGGGATTCCTTTCCAGCGTTCAACAGTCGTGTTGTATTGGAACAAAGAACTTTTTAAAGAAGCCGGCCTTGATCCAAATACCCCACCTAAAAATTGGGCTGAAACCATCAGCATGGGACAAAAGCTAACCAAGAAAGATGCCAATGGCAATGTCACGCAATGGGGTATTCAGGTACCCTCAAGCGGCTTTCCCTACTGGTTGTTTCAGGGTTTCAGCACGCAAAATGACGCCATCCTTGCAAATGCCGCTGGCAATCAAGTCAAGTATGACGATCCCAAGGTTGTAGAAGCATTGCAATACTGGATCGATCTGTCCAAAAAATATGGCATTCATCCTCCAGGTGTTGTGCAATGGGGGACAACGCCACGCGACTTCATGGAAAGAAAAGCTGCCATGATCTGGACGACGACGGGCAACCTGACCAATATTCGCAGCAACGCCAAATTTGATTTCGGTGTGGCGATGTTGCCCGAAGGCAAGCGTCGTGGCTCACCGACTGGTGGCGGTAACTTCTTTATTTTCTCGAAAGCTTCCGCTGCTGAACAAGAGGGTGCGTATAAATTTGCAAAATGGTTGACACAGCCTGAGCGGGCAGCGCAGTGGAGTATCGACACAGGCTATGTGGCCGTTTCTCCTGCTGCCTATGAAACACCTGCCTTGAAAAAATATGCGGCTGAGTTTCCTCCCGCCTTAGTCGCTCGTGATCAGCTACCCTTTGCCGTGGCAGAGTTATCGACCCACGACAATCAGCGCGTCACCAAAGCGTTGAACGATGGCTTGCAAGCGGCTCTGACCGGCTCGAAAACACCTGCTCAAGCCATGAAGGATGCACAGGCCGAAGCAGATCGTCTGTTACGTAAATACAAGTAATGCAAACTTAGTTTAGTGCTGCGGCGATCACGGCAACCTTGTTGTGATCGCCTACCTAACCTGTATAACCGATGACCCTAAGCTCACGTCACATTCACGCCTATTTATTGTTATTACCCGCCTTTGTTTTTCTGGTGGGTTTTACGCATTATCCCGCGATCGGTACCTTGATCGACAGCTTAATGTCGACCCCACGTGCAGGGCGAGCGGCTGTTTTTGTGGGGCTTGAAAACTATCAGGTGATGAGCGAGGATCCTAATTTTTGGAAAGCCTTGCGCAACAATTTCTGGTTTGCGCTCGCGACAATTCCTATTTCCATCGCGCTTTCGATCGCGATGGCGCTTTGGGTCAATGACAAAATCGCGGGTCGACAGTTCTTGCGTCTCTCCTTCTTTTTGCCAACTGTCCTGCCGATGATTGCGGTAGCAAACATTTGGATATTTTTTTACACCCCTGGATATGGCCTGATCAATCAGGTTTTAGGGGTATTTGGTTTTGCGAGTCAAAATTTTCTGGGTGATCCTCAGCTTGCACTTGGGGCGGTCACCGTCGTCGCGATCTGGAAAGAAGCGGGTTTCTTCATGATCTTTTATCTTGCGGCATTGCAGACCTTGAGTCCGAGTTACCAAGAAGCCGCTCAGATCGAAGGTGCAGGACGCTGGTATTTTTTTCGACGTATCCAGTGGCCACTATTGATGCCCACGACGATTTTCGTTTTAGTCAATGCGTTGATTAATGCTTTTCGCATGGTTGATCATATTATTGTGATGACTAAAGGCGGACCGGATAATGCAACTTCCTTGTTGTTGTTCTACTTGTATGAAGTGGGCTTCAGTTTTTGGGATCGAGGCTATGCCTCCGCCTTGACGGCAGTGCTACTCCTTATTTTGGCCGTGGTGGGTTTGTTGCAGTTCTTTATGCTTGATCGTAGGACGCATTACAGATGAGCATCATGACAACACCCGCGCTTCCCACCAAGCCCGCGGCAGCGCCGAACCGAGCCGCGACTTCTCTGGGTCAACCGGCGGGACTATTGTCGACACTTGGGGCCTGGGTGCTTGCACTCTGTTGGATTGCGCCACTGCTCTATGCTTTTTGG
>JBIKOQ010000183.1:0-4537 GCA_044357955.1 Burkholderiaceae bacterium
GCGACCATCGACGACGTGCACGGATTTCACACCATTACGTGCGGCATCCAGGGCGGAGGAGATTTTGGGGAGCATGCCGCCAGAGATCGTGCCGTCGGCAAAGAGTGCGTCGATCGTCTGTGCGGATAGGCTGCGCAGCAATTGACCATCTTTGTTGAGCACGCCGGGTGTGTTGGTCATCATGAGTAGCTTTTCGGCACCCAGTACCTCTGCCATTTTGCCCGCAACAATGTCAGCGTTGATGTTGTAGGCGAGGCCGTCTTCGCCATAACCGATCGGAGAAATTACGGGAATGAACTGATCGTCTTGCAAGGCCTTGACGACCGCAGGTTCGACGTGGGCGATATCGCCCACGAAGCCAATATCAATGGGATTGGCGGGGTCGTCCTTATTAGACATCATTTTTTTGCGCGCCTGGATCAAGCAGCCGTCTTTGCCAGTCAGTCCAACCGCTTTACCACCCGCTTCGTTGATCATCAACACGATGTCTTGTTGCACTTGTCCGCCGAGCACCCACTCTACGACTTCCATGGTCTCGGCGTCTGTGACACGCATACCCTGGATAAAGGTGCCTTGCTTGCCGATTCTGCGTAGGGCTTCATCGATCTGGGGGCCGCCGCCGTGTACGACGATGGGGTTGAGTCCGATGAGTTTGAGCAAGACGACATCGTGTGCAAAGCTACGCTGAAGAACTTCTTCGGTCATGGCGTTGCCACCGTATTTGATGACGATGGTTTTGCCATGGAAGCGTTTGATATAGGGCAAGCTCTCAGAGAGCACTTTCGCGACGACTTCGGGTGGCATAGAGGCTGAGGGGGGCTGGCTATTCATTTGGTTGAGGCATTAGGGTGAACAAGCAGTGAAAGAAATGGATTTTTTGTCATGAGGCGAGCTTAGCTCGCGAGTGCTTTTTCAATCGATTTACGTAATTCGGTTTTATCGTACAAGCCCAAATAACGTTTGATGATATTGCCATTTTTATCGATTAAGAACGCCATCGGGGTCAGTTTGACGTCACCGAAGGCTTTTGCGACTGTGCCCTGTGTATCCAGCGCAACAGTGAAGGGTAGTTTGCGTGTTTCGACGAATTTTTGGACAAAATTGATGGGATCGTATTCCATGGCTACGGCGATGAGATCAAAGCCTTGAGCGTGGTACTTGTTGTAGTTTTCAATGTTATCGGGCATCTGCGCCACGCAACTGACACAGTTGGTCGCCCAGAACTTGACCAACACGACCTTGCCTCGCAACTCGGAAAGCGCGATTTTCTGACCAGAGAGCGCGTTCAATGTCACGTCTGGCGCAGGCGTCGCACGGGTACTGACGAACCAAGTCGTCAGGCCGCCTACAACGACCAAGACAATCAAAGCAACGATTTTCTTCATTGGATCGGCATCACTTGCACACCACCTGCCGGCGGTGCATCCCCACCCATTGCGCCAGAACCACTCACCGGCGTTTCACCCAGAGGTGTGGTGGGCTTGGAGCTACTGTTTCCCATACGCCCTGCGTCATCCAGGCGTTTTGCTTCCTCGGGGGTGATGATCTGAAAGAGCTTTTCGACGCGCTTGACGCCGCTGACTTTGGCGGCAGCGGCTGATGCCAAATCACCTTCGCGCTGGGTCACCAGACCCATCAGATAGACCACGCTGCGATCGGTTGTGACGACGATGGTGCGTGATGGAATGTCTTTGGTGGTCGCCAAGGTTGTCATGACCTTAGAGGTAATCCAGATGTCATTGCTTACGACGCCAAAGGAAGCCAGTTCCTTGACGACAGCAATCTGGTTGGATACGGATTTGACGTGTTCGACTTTACGCGCGATCTCCACAGCGCGATTTTTGAATTCGCTGCTGATTGTATCGCCGGTGAGTAAAACGACACCATCATAGGATGTGATCGTGGCGCGCATCGCATCGCCGAAGTCAGCGCGAAACTGACCGCCGATCTTGAGCTCGATGGATTTATCGTCGACTTGTTCGCCAACGCTACGACGATCGACCACGACCATGCCGGTTGTGGCTGCGGCTCCGCCAATCAGTAAGGGTACACATGCAGTGAGCGTCGATCCCGCTCCAATCAGGGCGGCACACACGATCAAAGGACGAATGAATTGTCTTTTAAGGCTCATGCAGGATCTCCAAGTAGTAAGGTATCGATGCCATCGCACAAAATGTGCAGCAAAAGGATGTGCACTTCCTGGATGCGCATGGTGCGGTCGTGCGGCACACACAGGTGGATGTCGTTGTCGAGCAAAAGGTCCTTGATCTGGCCGCCACCTTTGCCCGTGAGGGCGATGACACGCATTTCGCGTTCATGGGCGGCTGCAATGGCAAGCTTGACGTTAGCTGAATTGCCGCTGGTGGAAATCGCGACTAACACATCGCCAGGTTGACCGAGCGCGCTGACCTGACGCGAGAAAATCTGATCGAAGCCGTAATCATTGCCAACGGCCGTCATGATCGAGGTGTCGGTGTTGAGCGCTACGCCAGCTAAGGGCAAACGGTCGCGTTCGAAACGTCCGACGAGTTCGGCGATAAAGTGTTGCGCATCAGCCGCAGAGCCGCCATTGCCACACGCTAAAATTTTTGCATTGTTGGTGACGCAGCCAAAGCACAAGTCGATGGCATGCGAGAGAGGCTCGACGAGCGCATCCATGCTGCGTCGTGTCGCGGCGATGTTGTCCTCGAAATGGGTGGCAAGATGGTTGGCAAGGTCCATAGCTTTGATCTGAAATACAGAATCTTTATTATCTCACTTATCTTGGCTCAAGCGCAGGGCGTCATGGTGCCAAGTCAGGTTATCTTGGTCGAAGGTCGCGAGATCGATTCGGCACTGCGGCATCTTGCCACCAAAGGCCTCCCGTACAAGCTTGGGTAGCCACCAATCGATGGTTTTGAGCAATCTTTGCTGCTTGGCGCGAGTGATGCTAGCCGTCGCACCGCCGTAAAGACGGCTGCGTCGATAGCGGACTTCGACGAAAACAAGGACTTGGCCGTCCTTGACGACCAGATCGAGTTCGCCCAGAGGGCAGCGGAGTTGGTAGCCCAGTAAAGCGCAGCCCGCCTGTTGCAAGACTTCCCAGGCCCGCCGTTCATAGAAGTCCCCAATGCGTTGGCTGGTGCTACGGGTCATATTGCCGGTGGAGCGTGTTTTGTTCGAAGCGCGTCTGTTGGCCGCGTGGTGACGCTGTTTGCGTTGTCTTGCGAGGATCGCGCGCTTTTGCGCAACTTCGGCGAGGGAAAAAAGGGTCAGATCTGGCGTGGGTGTGTGGGTCATAGGATGCGCTTGTGCGTGACGCAGAGTGGTTGGGCGGTCTACACTGACACAATGAATGAACCTAGCCTATCCGCAATGACCGAACACCCACACCCCGACTCGCCGCCGGACGCTTGGGACCGGTTGAGCGAGCGTATGGAGGGGCAGCAATGGCCGACGCACGCCTTATATGTCGTAGCGACACCGATTGGAAACTTAGGTGACTTGAGTTTGCGTGCCTGGCATGCTTTGAACCGGGCGGATGTGATTGCCGCTGAAGACACTCGGGCAAGCCGGAATTTGCTAGAAGCGTGGGGAATCAACACGCCCTTGATGGCCGCGCACCGTCATAATGAGCTGAGTGCCGCCACAGAGATCGTCGAGCGTATTCAGTCAGGACAGCGGGTGGCCTTGATCTCAGATGCGGGCTCGCCCGCAGTGAGTGATCCGGGAGGTCTTGTGGTGCAGGCCGTGAGAAAAGCAGGTTTGCGGGTGATTCCTTTGCCCGGCGCAAGCGCCTTGATCACGGCGCTCATGGGCGCAGGCGTCACGACGGACGCTTCGCCGGGTTTTGTGTTCGCGGGATTTGCTCCGACCAAGTCTGCTGCAAGGCAGCGCTGGTTTAGGCAATGGACACAACTGCCTGCAGCCACTGTATTTTATGAAGCGCCGCATCGGATTGTCGCGAGTGCGACAGATGCGCAGGCAGTGGTTGGTCCGACACGCGAGGTGACGTTTGCCCGTGAGCTGACTAAACGTTTCGAGGAAATCGCGACCATGCCTATCTCGCAGGCGGCGCAGTGGCTGGCAGCGGATCCGCATCGCGAGCAAGGAGAGTATGTCGTCATTATTCATCCTCCTGTTGTCGTGCAATCAGAGGCGCTCGAACTAGAAGAGAGTGCCTCGATCGATGCGTGGCTTGATGTATTGCTTGAGTCGATGTCCGTGCGCGACGTTGCCCGATTGGCGGCCAAGGCGACGGGTCAGCCGCGTGATGCTTTGTATACCCGAGCACTCGCGCTTAAAGCAAAAAGCGAAGAGACGTAAGGTTCTTTTGTCTTAACACAGGGAGTCGCTAAGCTCGATGAAAGATCAAGGTTTACGCGCGCGCCACTGACGTATTTCCTCGGGCATGATTCGCTCGACGATCACCTCTGCACTACCGGGGGCGAGGACACCAAGTTGATAGGCCGCCACGTAGGATAAATCAATCACTCTACCCCGAAGGAAAGGTCCCCGGTCGTTGACCCGCAGCACGACAGTCTTGCCAGTCGATACG
>JBIKOQ010000184.1:0-4515 GCA_044357955.1 Burkholderiaceae bacterium
AACAGTCACAATCGTTGGCCAGCCATTCACTGGATTGTTGTAAAGCAGGTACTGGATCACGATGAACATTCCATACCCGAAAGCACACATCGAGACCAAAAATCCGAATAAGCTGACAAACCGAAGCGGCCAGGTTGTAAACGATAACAAGCCCGCAAGCGAAAGCCCAAACAGCTTGAAGAAGCAAAACCGGGAATCCCCATGAAATCTAGCATCAGGAATATACTGAATTGCTTCGGTATTGAAGCCCACCCAGGCGTATATCCCTTTCATGAAACGATTTCTTTCGGGTAGACGCAGCAAGGCATCAACCACCTTACGATCCATGAGACGAAAATCCCCCGCATTGGGAGGGACGACCACTCCAGATGAAGACTTGAGCAGCGAATAAAACAATTTCGTGCCTAGACGCTTAGCAACGCTCTCGTCGGATCGGTTTTCGCGCACGGCGTAGATCATATCAACACCGGCCTGCCAGCGACTCAACATCTTTGGCAGCAACTCGGGCGGATGCTGGAGATCCGCATCCAGAATCAACACGGCATCACCGACTGCGGCTTCGATCCCTGCAGTAATAGAGGGCTCTTTACCGAAGTTGCGAGAAAGCTGAATATAGCGAAAGCCGGGGTTTTGAGTCCATGCCGTCATCAGGGTGGCCGTAGCGTCGCGACTACCATCATCGACCACGATCACTTCCCAGTCTGCGCCGATTTGAGTGAGTACAGCCTGAAGCCTCGGCAGCAGCAAGGCTAAGTTTTCCTGCTCATTGTAAGCAGGCACCACGCAACTAACCATTGTTTGTTGGAGATCGCGTGGCTGTAAAACCGGACAATCTGCTTTCATATTCCTCGATGCAAGATAAGAGTTGCATTCAAAATAACATTATAGCTCACGTGGTCATTTGGGCGCTGCGCCCCCGCACTGCCAAACTGGCACTAAAAATAGCCGCCATCATCAATGCCGCTCCGCAAAGCATACGGCCAGAAGGCACTTGACTGAACAGAATCCAGGCAAAGAGAATCGCATAAAGGGGTTCAGATGCGACAACCAAGCCAGCTGTGCGGGCGGGCAATTGTCTCAAGCTTGACACAAACAGCCAGTGGGCCAGTCCGGTACAGATCACACCCAGCGCTGCAATCAACCACCAATCTGACGCGCTGACTTGTCCCAAAGAAGGAATGGCCCAAGGTAATAAAAATAAAAAAACAAGTGCGTTTTGAATGCCCGCAACCTGGAAAGCATTGACATGGCGTAACTGGCGTCTATTGAGCACGGCCAACACGCCAAAAGCTGCGCCTGACAAGATGCCCCAGACAAGACCTTCTGTGCCCTGATCTGACCATTCAAAAGAGGGCGTGATCAACACAAGCCCAAGGCTGACTAGCAATAAACGTAACCACTCGGCCCGCCCGACCTTCTCACGCAGAAGAAGAGCCTCGATCAAGGTGATAAAAGCCGGAAAACTTGCAAAACCGAGGGTGGCAACTGCGACCCCTCCTATCTTGACAGAGTAAAAAAATGTTACCCAATGCAACGCTAACATCGCACCACTCAAAACGAAGGCTCCCAGATGTGTGCGCCAAGAATCGAAAGTATGGAGCCGTTTGCCTCCTAGCGTTGAGAACATACGGCTCAAAGCCACGAGCGTGAGTACTGCAAAAAATGCACGCCCCAAAGTGATCATCCACGCATCGGCCTGGATGATGGCACCAAAAATTCCGGTCGCGCCAAAGAGGATCGCAACAAAATGAATCGCAAAAAGCGACTGCAGTCGATTGAGCAAGCGACCTCTAAAACGTTAGGAGTTTCATCATTTTTTCGGCCAGCCAAGCGGTGCGGCCCAGCCGGTATAAACCTTAGGTAGAGGTGTCGCATAGTCACCATGCTTGCTGGTGCCAAGACCTAAGGCGCTGAGCGCCTCGGCAAACTTGACGGCGACAGCGACACCATCAATGACGGGCACACCCAATCTCTGTGTCAAGGTGTGACAAAGTGTTGTCATGCCAGCGCAACCCAAGACGATGGCACCACTTCGATCCCGGCTCAATGCCTCACGCGCGGCATGCTCGATTTGTCCGATGATATCCTCGCCACCATCTTCTAAATCCAGCACGGCGATATCGGTGCCATGCACGCCACGGCACTGATGCTCAAAGCCGTAGCGCTGCACTAAACGCTCCGCAATAATGCATGTACGAGTCATTGTGGTCACCACAGAAAAACCTGTCGCAAGCATGCTGGCAGCATGAAAAGCAGCCTCTGCAATACCCAGCACGGGAGCAGTCGTCGCCTCACGCGCGGCCTCTAATCCTGGGTCGCCAAAACACGCTAGGACGACAGCATCGGGCACCCAAGTCGCGGCGAGTTTGACTTGCTCCGCCACACCCGCAGCGGCGAAAGCTTCGTCGTAATGCCCCTCGATCGATAAAGGACCAAAACTGGGTTGTGTTGCCACAATTTCTGTCGTTGAAAGCGCGACGGCTTGCGCGCCTTTGGCGATCGCAGCGGTCATCGCCGAAGAGGTATTAGGGTTTATGAGAAGTAGTTTCATCGGTTTTCTTGGTTTACCTTGGTTACTATTGAAACAAAGCTCTTGCACCAAACTGGGCAGAAATGCCCCAAAATGGGCATGGAAGACTAAAGTGGTGCAAGTGAACGATTGAATTTTAAAGAGAACTGAAAAAATGTGGGTCTTCTTCGCGCAAATTAAGACATACTTAACGCAAAGAGTGGCACGATTTTTGCTTAATTAAAAGACGTATTTCAATACGTAAAACGTATTACTGGTCATACATCGGTCATGTTGGCTCACACCAGCTGTAGGTAGACAACTCAGACCGGTCTAAAAGTATCAGATTTGCAGCACAACCTGTTAGCTATATTTTTACAACCGAATTACTGGAGATTCCATGAAACAACACACGTTGATTTCCCGCTTGGTCGGCAAACCACTTGGACTGACCGTCCTGACCGCGGCACTTGCCGTAGGCGCCGCAATGCCTGCCTCTGCGCAAGAAAAAGTCCTGCGCATTGGTATGACTGCTGCTGACATCCCACGTACATTGGGTCAGCCTGACCAAGGTTTCGAGGGCAATCGTTTCACCGGGATCCCGATGTACGACTCATTGACGCAATGGGACCTTTCCAAGGCTGATGTGCCTAGCGCGGTGATCCCTGGCCTAGCAACCTCCTGGGAAGTCAGTCCCAGCGACAAGACAAAATGGGTCTTTAAGTTGCGTCCTGGCGTCAAGTTTCATGACGGTTCGCCAGTGAATGCTGACGCCATCGTCTGGAACGTTCAAAAGGTACTTGACAAAGACGCCCCACAATTTGACGCCTCACAAGTCGGCGTGACAGCTTCACGTATGCCAACGCTGCGTAGTGCGAAAAAAATTGATGATCTCACTGTTGAGTTGACCACCAGCGAACCCGATGCGTTCCTGCCGATCAACCTGACCAACCTCTTTATCGCTTCGCCTGAGCACTGGAGAAAGAAACTGGCAGCCGTGCCTGCGTCTGTGACAGCTCCAGCCGATCGCGCCAGACAAGCTTGGGCTGCTTTTGCTGCCGACGCTTCTGGTAGTGGCCCATTCAAGATGGCACGTTTCGTTCCGCGCGAGCGCGTTGAAATGGTTGCCAACAAAGACTACTGGGATCCAAAGCGCAAGCCAAAGATCGATCGCGTCGTCTTGTTGCCTATCCCTGAAGCCAATGCACGCACTGCCGCATTGCTTTCCGGACAAGTCGACTGGATCGAAGCACCCGCACCTGATGCCATGCCCCAAATCAGACAGCGTGGCTTTACGATTTACAGCAATCCACAGCCACACGTCTGGCCCTGGCAGCTGTCCTTTGCCGAAGGCTCACCGTGGCTTGACAAGCGCGTGCGCCAAGCTGCCAACCTCTGTGTAGACCGCGAAGGTTTAAAGACCTTACTGGGCGGCATCATGGGTATTCCAAAAGGCACAATGGCGCCTGACCATCCATGGTTTGGCAAGCCTTCTTTTGACGTGAAATACGATCCAAAAGCTGCGCAAAAACTGATGGCCGATGCAGGTTTCTCGGCAGCCAAGCCTTTGAAAGTGAAGGTTCAGATTTCAGCTTCCGGTTCGGGTCAAATGCAACCACTACCCATGAACGAATTCGTTCAAGAGTCACTGAAAAAGTGTTTCTTTAACGTCGAGTTCGATGTGATCGAGTGGAACACCTTGTTCACCAACTGGCGCAAAGGCGCTAAAGACTCTTCGGCTAACGGCGCCAATGCCACCAACGTCAGCTTCTCGGCCATGGATCCCTTCTTTGGCATGGTTCGCTTTAGCAGCAAGGGCACCTTCCCACCCGTGTCAAACAACTGGGGTTATTACAACAACCCAGAAGTTGAAGCACTCGTGACCAAGGCACGTAACACGTTTGATGCAAAAGAGCGTGACGCAGCGTTGGCTAATCTTCATACCCAAATCGTCAACGATGTACCTTTCGTCTGGATCGCCCATGACGCAGGTCCTCGTGCGATGA
>JBIKOQ010000185.1:0-4509 GCA_044357955.1 Burkholderiaceae bacterium
TGCTTGCTTTCCATTGCGTCATGAAGATGCCATAGCATACCTTGGGTTACAGTCAATGCCAAAATACAGAGGAGCACACGTTGACTTTAGAGGAGCAAAAGCGCCGCCGTCGGGCGATGTTGCTATTAGCGCTGTTGGTACTGGCATGGGGCCTGAATTGGGTGATTGCCAAGATGTCACTCGAGTATGTGACACCCATCTGGGTGACCGCGTTGCGCTTGTTACCAGCTTGTGTGTTGTTTTTTGTGTTGTGTCTGGCGACGGGGCGACTGCGTATCCCCGTTAAAGCGGATCTTCCCGTGGTGTTTAGTATCGGCTTACTTCACATGGTGGGGTTTTCTGTTTTGATCAGCGTTGGCTTACAGTTTCTGCCGGCCGGCAAGTCGATCGTGCTGGCCTATACCTCGCCACTCTGGGTCGTTCCCGCCGCCTGGTTTTTTCTGCGAGAGCCGTTGACGGTCAGGCGACTGCTGGGTTTACTGATTGGTCTGTCAGGGGTGGTATTGATCATGCAGCCCGGACAGATGGATTGGAGTGATTCCAATATCGTCATCGGTCATGTGTTGATGCTGACGGGCGCCCTTTGTTGGGCGATTTCTATTGTCTATGGTCGTGTACACAAATGGGTGACGCCGCCCTTTTCGTTGCTGCCCTGGCAAATGCTGGTTGGAGGTGTGGTTCAGCTGGTATTGGCGTTGGTGCTTGAAGGCATCCCGGAGATCAACTGGACGCTCGAGCTTTGGTTGCTCTTGGGTTTTAACTGTCTGATCGGCAACGGATTGGCGTATTGGTTGATGAACTTGGTTAGCCGAGACTTACCCGCGGGCATGGTATCGATGGGTTTGCTGGGTGTGCCAGTGATCGGCCTGGTGTGCGCGAGCGTATTCTTGGGTGAGACACTTGGACTGCCCTTGGTCTTGGCCGCGGGATTGATTATTGTGGGTATCGTGCTGGGTACGATGTCGGGCCGCAAAAAAAATATTGAGCAATAAATATTGAGCAATAAATTACATTAAGCGATTGCAAGGAGCTATTCATCATGAGTCAAACAGAATCAGACCTCGGCTTCGCCTCGGATGAGGACGTACCGATCTCCTACATGACCCGAACGCGCGATTGGTATCTTGCTTTGGGCTATGGCAATCCCTATCGTTGGGCGCATTACGTTGAGGTGCCGTTTACGCCCTTGCGCAAGCCGCTTGCGCAAACGACCGTGGCCTTGCTTTCTACCGCTTCACCTTACGATCCCTCCAAGGGTGAGCAAGGCATTGGCGCGCCCTACAACGCAGAAGCCAAGTTTTACAAGGTCTACTCAGGCGATGTCAGGCAAGACCATGATGTACGTATTTCTCATGTGGCAATCGATCGAAAAAACACCACGATGGAGGACAGTCGAACGTGGTTTCCGTTGCCGGCTCTTAGAGAGGCTGAGGCGGCAGGACGTATAGGACGTTTAGCCCCGCATTTCTTTGGTATTCCTACTAATCGCAGTCAACGTCATACGATCGAAGTGGATTGCCCAGAGGTTCTCAGGCTTTGCCAGGCGGATGGTGTGGAAGCGGTCGTGCTTGTTCCCAATTGCCCTGTGTGTCATCAAACCCTGAGTCTGGTCGCGCGTTATCTCGAGGCTGCAGGTATTTCGACAGTATTACTGGCATGCGCCAAAGACATTGTTGAGCACTGTGGCGTTCCTCGTGCGATGTTTAGTGACTTCCCTCTCGGAAATGCTGCTGGCAAGCCCAACGATCCCGCTTCCCAGAGCGCGACACTCGAGCTGGCGTTTCGTACCTTGGAGTCGGCACCTGCGGCGCGTACGACGGTTCAATCGCCTCAGCGTTGGAGTGCTTCGCATGCTTGGAAACAAGACTATTCGAATGTGGCGCGGGTGAATCCACAAGAATTGGCCCGGTTACGTTCCGAGAACGACCGGGCCAAAGAAGCTGCGCGCGCCTTACGCGCCGATCAGCTCACTTAGTTTGCTTGAACGCCTGCTTTCTGCAGGAGGGGACCGAGCGTATCGATTTCCTTTTTCAGGTGCTCAGCGAGTTTCGCAGGTACCGCGAGGTCTGGCGAAACAGGTGAGGTTCCCATACCGGCCAAACGTGCCTTGACGTCAGGGTCTTGTACCGCTTTGGCTAAGGAAGCCGAGAGCTTGTCAATGACGGGCTGGGGCGTACCTTTTGGCGCATAGATGCCAAACCAAATGCTCAGGTCAAAGCCTTTGACACCCGCTTCGGTGATCGCTGGCAGATCAGGCAAGGAATCGATCCGCTGTGTTCCCGCGACAGCGTACGCTTTGACGCGATTGCTCTTGATGTGGGCGACGGTGCTGGTGGTTTGATCGCACAAGATGTCGATTTGACCGCCCATCAAGTCGTTCATGGCGGGGCCCGTACCCTTGTAAGGGATGTTATTGAGCTTGACGCCGAGAGCTTCCATGAACATCAAACTGCACATGTGTGACGCAGAGCCCACGCCGGCGTTACCCATACTGATTTTGTCTTGATTCTTTTTGACGTAGTCGACAAATTCCTTGGTGTTCGCAGGAGGGAAGTCCTTGCGTGCGACGACGACCATCGGGCCAACGGTCGCAAGGCCGACGGGCGAAAAGTCGGTCACAGGGCTGTAGGAAAGATTTTTGATCATCATGGGGTTAGTCGCATGACTGATGTGTGTCATCAGCAGCGTATAGCCATCGGGAGCTGAGCGCGCGACGCGAGCGGTACCGATACTGCCACTGGCACCCGCAGGATTATCCACAATGATTTGCTGACCGAGATTTTTTTGCATCGCAGCTGCGAAAAGTCTGGTAATCGTGTCGCCTGGGCCGCCAGGCGCGTAGGGCATGACCATCGTGATAGTGCGGTTAGGATAGTCTTGAGCAATCGCGGAAAACGAGCCCGCGCTCAGCAGCAAGGAAGCGCAAAGTGTGCGCAAGAATGCCTTGTTCATATTGAAAATCTCCTGATCATAGTTGGGTTTCGGGCGGATGAGGCCATGCCGTGAAGCCGAATATACTATGTGATACGTTGATTGGGCGCTATTGCCCTATGGGCGAACGTTTTCTTACCGTTTTCGAAACTTTTCCAAGCTTTTTTCGAGTCTATTCTCATGCCAATTTCAATGATCGAATCCTCTATTTTTAAAGACATGTTTGGGACTGCAGCGATGCGTGAGGTCTTCGATGATGCAGCCACGTTACGTCGTTATACCGATACCGAAATCGCATTGGCGAAAGTGCAGGGGGCGCTAGGCGTGATCCCTCAGTCTGCGGCAGCCGCCATCATCGCGCGTGCCGATTCGACCAAACTCGACATGGTTGAACTCAAGCGTGAAACAGAAATCGTGGGTTATCCGATTTTGCCGCTGGTGCATCAGATTTCAAAAATGTGCGGCCCCGAAGGTGAGTATCTGCATTGGGGTGCGACCACGCAAGACATTATGGATACTGCAACTGTCTTGCAGGTGCGCGATGGTCTGGCGATTATAGAAAAGGATCTGGATGAACTCGATGCGATTCTCGATCAACTGTCATTGCAATACCGTGATGCACCGATGGCTGGACGGACGCACTTGCAACACGCGTTGCCGATCACCTTTGGCTATAAAGCGGCGGTTTGGTTATTGATGGTGCGTCGTCATCGCGAGCGCTTGGCACAACTAAAACCACGCGTGTTGATCGGACAGTTTGGTGGCGCCGCCGGTACGCTTGCTTCTCTGGGTGAGCAGGGCCTTGCGGTCCAGGAAGCGCTCATGAAAGAACTCGGGTTGGGCGCGGCGCCTGTGACATGGCATGTCGCGCGAGATGGGTTGGTTGAAACGATTCAGTTTCTAGCGCTTGTTACGGGCTCTCTTGGCAAGATCGCACTCGACATTAT
This sequence comes from Burkholderiaceae bacterium, assembly GCA_044357955.1. Taxonomy (GTDB): domain Bacteria; phylum Pseudomonadota; class Gammaproteobacteria; order Burkholderiales; family Burkholderiaceae_B; genus Zwartia. The sequence goes on from JBIKOQ010000185.1 coordinate 3,879, forward strand.
GCTAATGATGGCAAACGAGCTGGGTGAGGCTTTTGAGCCTTTTGTCAAAGGTCGGGGCGCTTCGAGCACCATGCCACAAAAGCGTAATCCTATTTCCTGTGAGCTCATGCTCAGTGCCTCAAAGGCCGTACGTCAACATGCAGGCTTGGCGCTTGACGCGATGGTGCAAGATTTTGAACGTGCGACGGGACCTTGGCATATCGAATGGTCGGCCATCCCGGAGTCGTTTATTTTGACAGCGGGGGCTCTCAAACAAGCCAAGTTTATGTTGATTGGTCTCGAGGTCGACACCAAGCGAATGCTTAAAAATCTTGATTTGACGGGCGGCTTGATCGTGGCCGAAGCCGTGATGATGGGCTTGGCGCCGCACATTGGCCGTCAGACCGCCCACGATGTTGTGTATGACGCGTGCAGAGTTGCATCCATTCAAGGTAAAAAGCTCGCTGAGGTGCTCTATCAAGACAGCGCCGTCAATAGTAAGCTCGATCGTGCTTCCATCGACCGGCTCTGCGATCCCGCGAACTACTTGGGCGCTGCCCCACAAATGGTGGATCGTATGCGCGCGTGGAATAAGGCATAAGCATCATGCGAGTGATTCAAGCGCGCGATATCGTGACGAGCATCGCGGATG
>JBIKOQ010000186.1:0-4485 GCA_044357955.1 Burkholderiaceae bacterium
GCGGAAAATAATCGTATTGCTGTGTTGCCCATTCCACCCCGACGCGGCGATATCTTTGATCGCAACGGCGAAGTGCTTGCCCGCAACTACCTGAGCTATACACTCGAAGTCGTGCCGGGGCGTGCCGGCAATGTCGATGAGATGTTGAATCGTTTGACTCCCGTTGTCTATGTTAGTAGCGCGGACCAGCGCCGCTTCAAACGTCGTGTCAACGAGTCTGGTCGTTATGCCAGTATTGTTTTGCGCAACAACCTCAACGAGACCGAAGCTGCGTGGTTTTCAGCCCATTCTTTGCGTTTTCCGGGCGTGGAGCTTCGCGCTCGCTGGGTCCGCGAATATCCGCAAGGTAAAGCGGCGGGACATGTGGTGGGCTATGTCGGTCGAATCTCAGAGGCAGATGTTGCGTCGCTCGAGGAGAAAGGGGAGATCGGTAATTATCGTGGCACCGATATTATTGGGAAAAAGGGAATTGAAAAAACGTATGAGGCGGTTTTGCATGGCAAAACAGGTTTTGAGGAGGTCGAGGTCACTGCCCGAGGCAAGCCTGTGCGCCGCCTGCGTAAGTTAGACCCTATTCCAGGCTCAAACCTGATCTTGTCGCTCGATATGAATCTGCAGCGCATCGCAGAGGCTGCTTTCAAAGATCAGCGGGGTGCGCTGGTTGCGATCGAGCCGTCGACGGGAGACATCTTGGCTTTTGTTTCCCAGCCCTCTTACGATCCAAACCTGTTTATCGATGGTATTGATGTCGAAAGCTGGCGACGGCTCAATGAGTCTCCGGACCATCCTTTGATTAATCGACCGGTTTACGGAACATACCCCATTGGGTCGACTTATAAACCCTTTGTAGCGTTGGCGGCACTTGAGATGAACAAGCGTCGCGCGACTGATCGTATCAACGATCCAGGTTTTTTTGAGTTTGGTGGTCAGCGTTTCCGCAATGCAGGTTCGACTTATTTCGGCTCAATCGACATGCATCAGGCGTTAGTAGTGTCTTCTGATACTTATTTTTATTCTCTGGCCCCTGAAATTGGTGTCAATGCACTGCATGACTTTATGAAGCCCTTTGGGTTTGGTCAGATTACGGGCATTGACATCGAAGGAGAGCGCAAAGGTGTTTTACCCTCGACCGAGTGGAAACGTCTGGCTTATAAAAAACGTGAACAGCAACGCTGGTATGCAGGGGAGACTGTTTCTGTGGCGGTGGGTCAGGGTTACAACGCTTTCACCTTGATGCAGTTGGCTCAGGCGACTGCGGTGCTGGCAAATGATGGTACCTACATGCGGCCGCATTTGGTACGTACAATCAAAAATCCAACATCTGGTGAGGAGCGGTTAACGGTCGCCGAAGCCTCACATCGGATTCCACTCAAAACTGAACATATTCAGGCGGTCAAACGAGCGCTTGCCGATGTGACGGTATCGGGTACCGCAAGACAAGCTTTTGCGGGCGCGCCCTATCAAACTGCGGGCAAGACAGGGACAGCGCAGGTTTATAGTTTGAAAGGCGCCAAATATCAAAGTAGTGCGATTGATGAACGATTGCGTGACCATGCTTTATTTATGGCGTTTGCACCTGTCAAAGATCCCAAGATCGCGATTGCGGTATTAGTTGAAAACGCAGGTTGGGGAGGCAGTGTTGCCGCGCCGATCGCACGCAAGGTCTTCGACGAATGGTTGCTGCGACAACCCAAGGCAGGGATCGTCGCGCGATGAAAATCCTTTTTAAATTTCTGTTGCGCGTCGTCACGGCTTTTGATTGGCCCCTCATGATTGTATTGTTGCTGTTGGGGGCGACGGGTCTTTTGGTCATGCATTCAGCTGTGGGCGGCACGGATTGGCGTTATGCGGATCATTTGCGTAATCTCTTGATCGGATTGGGTGTGATGTGGGTGGTGGCAATGGTGCCATTTCAATATATTTTGAAACTCGCGGTCCCTTTTTATATCGTGGGTGTGGTGTTGCTTTTAGGTGTCGAGTTCTTTGGCTCAACGAGCAAAGGGGCCACCCGCTGGTTGAATCTTGGCTTTATCCGTATACAGCCCTCTGAAATGCTCAAAATCGCGGTGCCTTTGATGCTAGCTTGGTACTTTCACAAGCGCGAAAGCTCTTTGCGGTTTTATGACTTTTTCGTGGCAGGGGCTTTGCTCATTGTGCCCTTTATATTAATTGTGAAACAACCTGATCTTGGTACGGCTTTATTAGTCTTTGGCGCCGGATTTTGCGTCATTTATTTTGCAGGGTTGTCATTTAAGTTACTCATCCCGCTTATGGTCGCAGCGCTCGTCGGCATAGGCGGGATTCTCGTGTATCAGGATGATTTGTGTCAGGAAGAAACAGATTGGGTGGTGCTGCACACTTATCAAAAAAATCGAGTGTGTACTTTATTAAATCCTACGCATGATCCACTCGGCAAGGGCTTTCATATCATCCAGTCGACGATCGCTGTTGGATCTGGGGGGGTGTATGGCAAGGGCTATATGAGTGGCACTCAAACGCATCTTGATTTTATTCCTGAGCGAACGACCGACTTTATTTTCGCTGTGTTTGCCGAAGAGTTTGGTTTGTATGGTGGCGTGACGTTACTGGTTTTGTATTTGCTGTTGATCTTCCGAGGCCTTGCGATTGCAATCGGTGCTCCAACGCACGCAAGCCGATTATTGGGGGGGGCGCTCACAATGGTTTTGTTCGTCTATGTGTTTGTCAATATCGGCATGGTCACGGGTATGCTGCCAGTTGTTGGGGTGCCGCTGCCACTGCTAAGCTATGGAGGAACCGCGCTCGTGACCATTGGAATAGCATGCGGAATACTCATGAGCATTCGTCACTATTCACCCCATGCTGAGACATAAGGCTGAACTCGATTCCATCTCAGCGTAAAAGATGATCGGCCTGTAAGCCTTCTAGGAGTTTACGAACCGGGGCAGGGAGCCCAAGTGTTTGTAGATTTTTATAGTTAACCCAACGACGTATGGTCTCACCAGAGGGGGGCTGTTCTGGTTGCAGCTTTAAGTCAGAAACATGTACAAGTATCGGCGTAATGGTGAGCCGGTAATGCGTAAAGACATGTAGAAAGGGTGTCAGAGTTTGGAGTTGTTTAGGTGCAAGACCTAAGCGTTCGCAAGCGTGCTGTGGGTTGTGACCCGATTCGCACTCAGGCAGGCTCCATAAGCCTCCCCAAATGCCTTGGGTGGGCCTTTGTTCGAGCAACACATGTTCGGCATGACAAGCGATCAACATCCCTGTACTTCGCTCAGGGAGGATTTTGCGTTTGCGGGGCCAAGGGAGTTCTTCGGTTCGGCCTGTCTGACGCGCCAAGCAGCCCTTTTCAAGAGGACAGTCCGTGCATCGAGGTCGGCTGCGTGTGCAGACTGTCGCACCGAGATCCATTTGACCCTGCGTGTAGCGAGCCATCGCCTGGGGGTCGTCGGAGCACGTTTTTGCTGCAGGAAGCGCTTCGCGTGCCCGTTGCCACAATACAAGCTCTGTGGCCCGTTGTGTGGGATCGCCCTCGATCGCAAAATACCGAGCAAAGACTCTTTTTACATTGCCATCCATAATGGCCGCGCGTTCACCATAGCAAAATGCTGCGATGGCAGCCGCCGTCGATGGACCGATCCCAGGCAGTGTTGCGAGTCCCTGCGCATTGCCCGGAAAGATGCCATGCCATTCTGACATGATGCGCTGTGAACAGGCATGAAGATTACGGGCACGAGCGTAATAGCCAAGCCCTGCCCATTGGGCCATCACCGCTTCTGATGAAGCGTTTGCCAGTGCAGCGACATTTGGAAAATGACGTAAAAACCGTTGGTAGTACTCAATGACCGCACTGACTTGCGTTTGCTGCAGCATGATCTCCGAGAGCCAAACACGATAGGGATCTTGTGTATTTTGCCACGGCAGATCATGGCGTCCGTGGATACGTTGCCACCGGATAATCCGATCGGAAAGTTTCATCTCAGTGACTTGACTTGTCAGAAGCGCGTGTTGCGTTGCACGGACCATCTCGCTGAGAGGGCGCCTAAAGCGGCAACAATCAGAACACTGACAACGAGGATAGAGGGGGCAGGCAACGACAGCGCAAACTCAGCATCGTATGTGCGCGCAAGTGCTGCGAGCGCATCATTGAGCGGCGCGAGCGTTAAGCGCGCGACGCCGAAACTAATCAGTGTCGCGAGCGAACAGGTGAGCGCACCCAAGTATAAAAAGGGACGCCGAACAAAGGACTCCGTTGCGCCTACCAGGCGGGCCACACCAATCTCTTCGCGCTGCGAAAGGGCTTGCATACGCACGGTATTAAAGACTGTTGCCAGCACAACTAACATCACGCTGAGAGCCAGCAGCAGCAGACCAATCCGACCAAAGCGCAGGAGAGCTTCGAGACGTTGTACCCAGGCGCTATCAAGTTGCACAAGATCAATACCTTGCCAAGTTCGCCAACTGGCGGCCATTTGATCGGCACGTTTGGCAAGGTCGTCACCCGGG
>JBIKOQ010000187.1:0-4453 GCA_044357955.1 Burkholderiaceae bacterium
TCTCGGTCAAGCGCGTGAAACGATAGAACGCGCGCTTGAAGGGCTCAAGAATACTCCGGGCATCGAAGCTTTAGAGGTTGCCCCTTTTTATGGCAGCGATCCGGTCGATGCGCAGGGTCCGACTTTTGTGAACACCGTCGCATGCATCCAGACACATCTCGCGCCGCTGGCCCTGCTAGATATATTGCAAGCACTTGAGCGGGCTCACGGACGTGAGCGCTCGTTTCGCAACGCACCCCGCACGCTCGATCTGGATTTGCTTTGGTATGAGGAGGTCGCGATGGAAACAACTCGACTCACCTTGCCTCACCCGCGCATGCATGAGAGAGCCTTTGTACTCCAACCACTCAATGACCTCATGCCTGAACTCGTACTCAAGCAAGGCAACATGGCGCAGCTGCTCGCGCAATGCAGCGACCAGAAACTCTGGCCGCTTTGAGTCACTCACTCTGCTTTAAATGGCCTTGGCCGCCTCAAGCTTGGCAATGACCTCATCGCTGACACCCAAAGACTTTAAGATGGACAGCGTGTGCTCACCGACATCCGGAATCGGATCCATGCGTGCGTCAAAGGCGTTGCTGGTCGCTGGGGGCAACAAAGCAGGCAATGCACCCACGGGCGACTGCACCTCAGTCCAGCGCTGTCTGGCTTTGAGTTGTGGGTGGGCCCAGACGTCTTTCATCTCATTGACACGGGCATTCGCGATTTGAGCCTTTTCCAATGCCTCGATGACCTGATCAATCGTCATCTTGGCAAACGCATCCACAATCAGCCCTCGCAAACCATCACGATTCGCGACACGTTTGGATGTTGAGTCATAACGGGGATCTTTCGCCAACGCGGGTTGGTTGAGAACTTTTTCACAAAAGACTTGCCATTCGCGCTCGTTTTGAAGCCCAAGCATGACATTGCTACCATCCCCGACCGGAAAGGGACCATAAGGATAGATCGTGGCATGTGCAGCACCCGCACGCGGTGGTGGCGTTTGGCCCTCGAATGCGTAATACAGCGGAAAGCTCATCCACTCGACCATACTCTCAAGCATAGACACGTCAAGATGACTGCCAAGACCTGTTTGATGACGCAACAACAAGGCATTCAAAATACTTGAGTAGGCATAGGAGCCAGCGGCGATATCCGCGATTGAACAACCCGCTTTAGCGGGCGCATCAGGTGAACCTGTCACGGAAATAAAACCACTTTCACTTTGAATCAACAGGTCATAGGCTTTTTTAGTCTCATAAGGACCACCCTCACCATAACCCGAGATATCGCACACAATCAGCCTGGGGAAACGCTTGTGCAAAGCCTCGAACGACAAGCCCATCCGCGCAGCCGCACCAGGCGCCAGGTTTTGTACGAGCACATCAGTCTCGGCTAAAAGTTCATTGAGAATCGGACCCGCGTCTTCATGCTTGAGATCTAAAGTTAGACTTTCTTTGGAGCGATTCGTCCACACGAAATGCGAAGCCATCCCACGGGTACGTTCATCGTATTTACGAGCAAAATCACCTAAACCAGGACGCTCAACCTTAATGACGCGTGCGCCGTTGTCAGCAAGTTGACGAGTACAAAAAGGCGCCGCAATCGCGTGCTCCAGACTGACAACCGTGATTCCATCAAGTGGACGTGGTCCTACTTTTTTCATGCTTCAAACCTCAATTCTGCCTGATGGGCAAGTGTGCCCTCTTGTTCGGCCCAGAGTTTCGCTTCACCAGGCGAAGCGATCATGCCAGCAACCGAGAAAGGTGTTGGTGCGATCAGTGGACGCAAACCCCGATAGGCAAGGTGTCGCACCTGAGCGGCGGGATTCGCCTTGACGAAAGCTCGGCACATCAGCGTCGCAATCAAGGGGCCGTGAATCACCAGCCCAGGGTAACCCTCGGTCTGTGTGACATAGGGATGGTCATAATGGATGCGGTGGCTGTTGAACGTAACGGCCGAGTATCTGAATAACAATACAGGACTAGGATCGACCGGCTCGCTCCATTGCGCTGCAGGCGCAGGCTCTGTGCCTTGGAGCTTTGGAGGACTGGGCTCGCGGTACACGATGTCCTGCTCTTCGCTGATGACGAGTTTGCCTTCCTGAACGATGTCATGCTTGACGGTCACGAATAGCAAAGAACCTGTACGACCCTGCTTTTCTTTGATTGCCAACACCGTTGAAGTTTTTTGAGCTTCGATCCCGACGCGGAGTCCCTCATTAAAGGTCACACGCCCACCTGCCCACATTCGATTGCGATTGTCTGCAGGCGGGAGAAAACTTCCGCGAGCAGGATGACCGTCAAGACCCGTCTGCGCGATTGGCACCGTCTCAAGAAAAAAAGCCCAATGCCAGAGATGAGGCATAACGTGTCCGACCAGAGGAGTCGGCTCACCGAGCGTGGCGGCAATGCAGGCGGCATGGCCTGGATCCATACGATCTACCACGGTCTGTGATTTGCCTAGCCAGGCATTTAAATCTGTTGTCGACATTTAGTAAGTTCCTTTTTATGCTTCAAGATCTTGCATGCGCTGCAAGTGGTAATTCGTATCACCCAACAGCATTTCCAAATAGGTCAAGCGCTTGAAATAATCGCCAACCTCGAGTTCATCTGTGACACCCATGCCTCCATGTGATTGCACAGAAGCCTCACCCACGAAACGGGCGGCAGCAGCGACCTCGACTTTAGCCATCGAAACGACACGACTGCGTTTGTCTGCGTCATTCTCGCTCAACGCGATCGTAGCCACGTAGGTCATCGATAAACCCATTTCAGATTGAATCAACATCTCACCTAAGCGATGCTGTAACACTTGAAAATTGGCTAAGGGTTGTCCAAACTGTTTGCGTGTTTTGAGATACTGAATCGTGCTGTCAGTGAGATACGCCATGGCGCCACAGGCCTGCGCACACATTGCCACAATGCCAAAATCTAGCGCTTTACGCAGCGCAGCTTGGGCAGATGCGCCTTTGGCGATCAGGTTAGCGGCCGGAACCGACACGCGCTCAAAAGTCACTGTTGCAGCACGTGCCCCATCAAAAGTGGGAAAGTCCGTAATCTGGATACCCGCACTCGCTGTTGGCACCAAAAGAACTGCCATCTCACCATCCAGCACGACAGACACGAGAAGGGCATCGGATCCAGCAGCATGCCAGACCAAGATCTTTTTGCCATCAAGCTGGAAGCCGACTTGTGTCGTCATTGCACGCGTCGATAAGGGCTGTTGCGAATCCCGTTCACCCTCTTCTTGCCAGGCCACTGCAAAAATCGCTTCGCCCTCAGCATGCGCGGATAACCATTGCTGCTTGAGCGCGAGGTTATCGCTTTCGCCTAGCAAGGTGACTCCCATCACGGCGCTGGAGATCACTGGCTCACTCACCAGACCACGACCGAGTTCTTGGTGGACGGCCAACATCGTTGCAGGTGTCTCGCCAAAACCACCAAACTCCTCTGCAACAAGCAAGCCACCCATACCAAGCTCGACCAAACTATTCCACGCAGTCACATCAAGCTTGCCTGTTTCCTGCCGCGCCCGACGCAGGGGACGCGTCCAATTGTCTGCAACCAAACGACGTAGACTGTCGGTCAACATCCGTTGCTCTTCTGAATATGAAAAATCCATGATGTTTCCTAGACCCCAATAATTTGCTTGGCGATGATGCCTTTTTGAACCTCGTTGGTTCCGCCGTAAATAGCCGTTTTGCGCATATCGAAATACGCAGCGGCTGCGGCTGCGGAGTACTCAGGACCGGGGCCGTGAAACTCTGACTCGGCCTGCATCCATTGCGGATCGTAAGGCCATGCATCCGCACCGGCGACTTGCATTTGTAACTTGGCCAACTCCATTTGCAACTCAGAACCACGAATTTTCAAGATGGAGGCTTTGGGGCCCGGATCGCTTGATTCATCTGCCGCCACGCGCAACACCATCATCTCAAGCGCCAAAACTTGCGCCTCGAGGCGATTGATGCTGTCTCGTACTCTGGGATTTAGACTCAGGGACTCGCCGCTTGCCAAGGAGCGCTCAGCGAGTGACTTCAAGATCGCCAGTTCGCGATGGCAATGTCCAATGCCAGCAATACCGCTACGCTCATGACCAAGCAAATATTTTGCGTAGGTCCAACCGTTATTCTCTTCACCGACTAGATTTTCAAAAGGTGCTTCAACATTTTCAAGCCAAACTTCGTTGACCTCTGCACCACCGTCAAGTGTCTTGATCGGCCTGACTTGAACACCGGGCTGCCGCATATCAATGAGGATCATCGAAATACCGCGTTGGGCTTTAGCAGATGGGTCCGTGCGGGCCAAACAAAACATCCAGTCGGCATAATGCGCCAACGTCGTCCAGGTTTTTTGTCCGTTGATGATGTAGCGATCGCCGACACGTTCGGCGCGTGTTTTGAGCGAAGCCAAATCCGAGCCAGAGCCCGGCTCCGAGTACCCTTGACACCACCAATCGTCGACATTGA
>JBIKOQ010000188.1:0-4423 GCA_044357955.1 Burkholderiaceae bacterium
CCTTTGAATTGATGCGTATTGTGTATCACTTGGCAAACCGCCACGTGCGGGCGATGTTGCTGCCCGATGCTGCCCTGATCGAGCCAGATCAAGTGTTGGCAGAGCTCGTCAGACGGTTGGGTGGAACGATAGAAAAAACGCATCAACCTTTCATTCCAGAAGGTGGCGCCTACGCTGGAGGCGCAGGCGGACATGCGCATCACCATCACCAACACCCAAGCGAGTGCGGTGTTGAACTGCAGGATGAGGCGATGGGTCAGATCGGTGAACAACTTTCCATCGCAGCCCATGCACGATCCAAAGCTTAACTCTCTGCTGTCGGCGCTGCATTTGGCCAGCCCGGCTCTGCCCGTAGGTGGTTTTGCGTATTCGCAAGGATTAGAACAAGCGATCGAGGATCGTTGGGTCACCGATAAGGAGCAAGCCTATGCTTGGATCCGGGATGGCCTGTTGCTCAATCTAGCGCGCCAGGAGTTACCGTGGTGGTTGCATTGTTATGAGGCCGCTTCACAACAACAATGGGACGTCCTCATCGACGGGAATCAACAGCTGAGCGCCATGCGTGAAACGGCTGAGTTACGACTCGAGTCTGTGCAGATGGGATATTCGATGGCCAGATTGTTTGCGCAGTGGCCGTTGGCGCAGGTACTCGTCGATCTCAAAGGTGTGACGTGGTCTTACCCCGCCGCGTATGCCTCGTTAGCTGCATGCACTGGTGTTGAAAAAGAAACGGCTTTGACCGCTTACCTCTGGAGCTGGGTAGAAAATCAAGTCTTGGCCGCAATGAAAATAGTTCCTTTGGGGCAAGTCGAGGGACAAGAGCTCCTGCATCGTCTGAAAGAAGATATTCCGGCAGCGTGCCTGGTCGCACAGTCAATCCGCATCACAGAGGCCGGTTCAGCCGCTTTTGGTTTGGCACTCACGAGTACAAGACATGAAACGCAATACAGCCGCTTGTTTAGAAGTTAAAAGATAAGGAATATAACCATGACACAGCAATCCAATCCCTTGCGCGTGGGTATCGGCGGACCGGTCGGCTCGGGCAAGACGACCCTGGTCGAAGTCCTCTGCAAAAAAATGCGTGATCAGTACAAGCTCGCAGTCGTGACCAACGATATCTATACCAAAGAAGACGAACGTCTGCTCGTGGCGGCTGAAGCTTTATCAGCAGATCGCATCATGGGTGTGGAGACAGGCGGATGTCCGCACACCGCTATCCGCGAAGATGCTTCGATCAATCTCGAAGCGATTGATCGTATGCAAAAACGATTCCCCGATCTTGATCTGATTTTTATCGAGTCAGGCGGGGATAATTTAGCGGCGACGTTTAGTCCGGATTTATCGGACTTGACGATTTATGTGATCGATGTCGCGGGTGGTGAAAAAATTCCTCGCAAAGGCGGTCCCGGTATTACTCGCAGTGATTTGTTGGTGATCAACAAGACCGATCTTGCACCCTATGTGGGCGCAAACCTTGATGTCATGCGTCACGACACCGCACGCATGCGCGTAGATCGTCCCTGGGTGATGACGAATTTAAAAACCGGTGAGGGCCTTGATGAGGTCATCCGCTTTATTGAGAAAGCAGGATGCTTGAAGCAGTCTTGAAAACCTCATTCGACCTACTTGCGCACAAGATGAACCCAGCCATCGTCAATCCAGTCTGCTAGCACGTCGAGTGCTTCTTGCGAAAGACGCTTGGCATAGGGGTCAGTGCCCGCCAGTTCACGTTCATCTGCCAGTCGTTTAAGACCTGTTTCGGCTTTGACTGTGGCGGGCTCGCCATTGATAAAGAGTTGCTGATCGCGATACAACATCCGTGTGCGTCGATCAAGCACCCAGTGTGTGTAAGCGCACGTCTGATCGTGCGTCCCTTGGTCTTCATTCATTTCTAACGCGAGCGGGCTGTCAAAGACAGCGGCCTGATTGGGCTCGGTCAGCCAGCAACCGAGAAACCGAGTGGCTAGTGCGCGATCAAAGCATATTTTGTTGGCTGCAGCGATTGCAGCCTCGGTCAAGCGCTCGGGCAGTTCGGCAGGGTGCGCCACGGCAGGCTGTGCGGGATCACGGTAAAACTTATTGAGTGCAGGGCCGGGAAGAGGCGGTTCGCCATAAGGGCCGCTGGCCACGCCAGCGCGTGACAAGATCTGATCGGCTGCGGCCTCAAGCATGCCGCGGGCCAGCGCCGCCTCATCGGGGGCACGAAAGCCAATCGAGATCGTCATGCAATCATCGAGCGCGACACCATCATGCGCAGCCTGTGGAGGGAGATACAACATATCGCCTGGCTCCAGCACAAACTCTTGCTCCGGCTCAAAATTTTGCAAAATCTTAAGTGGTAAACCTGGCACCAAGGACAAGTCTTTTTGTTGGCCAAATTTCCAGTGACGGCGCCCTTCGGCTTGCAAAAGAAATACGTCATAGCTGTCGTAATGGGGACCTACGCCACCGCCAGCGGTCGCGATACTGATCATCAGGTCATCGAGTCGTGCGTCCGGTACAAAGCGAAACTGATTCATCAGCGCACAGGCTTCATCATCATGGATGTCCACGCTTTGCACTAACAATGTCCAGTGTGTCTCTGCCATTTTTGGCAGACGACTAAAAGGTCCCACCTCCATGTTCCACTCGTCCTGGTCGCGCCAGATGAGTTTGGACTCCACCTCGTCGCGCTTGCTCATTTTTTTGAGTGTTGCCATCGAGACGGGAGGCTTGAAGTTTTTGAAAGCCTGACGTACGAGCAGAGGTTTGCGCTGCCAGTAGGTCTTCATGAATTGTGAAGGGGTGAGTCCACCCAGCAGGGCGAGAGGTTGATCCGTATGCATATAAAAGACCTAAGGCAATAAATTTTTGAGTTGATACAGCGCATCTAGCGCTTCGCGCGGGCTCAGCGTATCGGGATCGAGTTCGTTGACGGCCTGATGGAGTGCGGCCTGAGCATCCGCGAGCTCCGTGGCGATTTGCGTCATGCTTTCTGCGGCGACGACCTCACCAAATAAGCCGAGTTGAGGTGTGGGGGCGCCTTGGGATTCGAGTCGTTCTAGCTCGCGCGTCGCGTGTCTGATGACAGCTGCGGGCACACCGGCGCGTTGTGCGACCTGGATGCCGTAACTGCGACTGGCGGGACCGTCTTTGACTTCATGTAAAAACACGATGCCCGATGGAGACTCCGCTGCAGCCAAATGCACGTTGGCGGTATTGGGCTGCTCATTCGGCATGCGGGTGATTTCAAAATAGTGTGTCGCAAACAGCGTTAGGGCTCGGTTGTGTGTGACGAGCCGCTGGGCGATGGACCACGCAAGCGCCAGACCATCATAGGTCGAGGTGCCACGACCAATTTCATCCATCAACACTAAACTGTTTGCCGAGCTCGAAGCCAAGATCGCAGCGGCTTCGGTCATTTCCATCATAAAGGTCGAGCGACCACCCGCAAGATCGTCAGCAGCGCCAATGCGTGTAAAAATACGATCCAAGGGACCGATGGCTGCTGCACGCGCCGGTACAAAGCTACCGACTCTGGCGAGTAGGGCAATCAAGGCGACTTGACGCATGTAGGTAGACTTACCCCCCATGTTAGGGCCCGTGATGACAAGCATCGCGCGGTGAGGATTGAGGCTGCAACTATTGGGTGTAAAGCGTTCGATCGAGCGTTCCACGACAGGGTGGCGACCCGCTGTGATTTCGATTGCGGTGTGCTCGAGCAAGCTTGGGGCAACCCAGTTGTGATGCTGTGCATGATGCGCCAGCGCGACCAGCACATCGAGTTCCGCGCACACACTCGCACAATGGGATAAGGCCTGCGCCATCGGCATCAACGCTTGTAACACCTGTTCGTAAAGCCATTTTTCTCGCGCCAGCGAGCGGTCTTGAGCGGAGAGAACTTTGTCCTCCCAGGACTTGAGCTCAGGTGTGATGTAGCGCTCGGCATTTTTGAGCGTCTGGCGGCGGCGATAATCCTCGGGTACCTTGTCAGACTGCGCGCGACTGACCTCGATAAAAAAACCATGGACACGATTGAACTCGACACGCAGCGTGGAGATCCCTGTGCGAGTGCGTTCGCGTGCTTCGAGCTCCAGCAAGTAGGTCCCGTTGTCGGTCGAAATTCCTCTTAGCTCGTCGAGCTCGGCGTCATAGCCGTTCGCAATCACACCACCATCCCTGACTTGTACAGCGGGCTCGGTATCGATCGCCGCGTTCAATAATGCCTCCATGCCAGGGGGAGGTAACAAGTGTTGTGCGATCTCTCGCAGGCGCACACAATCCGCTGCGTCTCCAGAGTGTGCTGATGTAAGCAGCATTTGCAACTCAGGTAAGGCGGCGAGCGCATCACGCAAACTTGCAAGTTCGCGTGGCCGCACAGACAGCAGCGCGATACGGGTGGCGATACGCTCTAGATCGGGTAGTGCGTTTAATGCTGTACGCA
>JBIKOQ010000189.1:0-4403 GCA_044357955.1 Burkholderiaceae bacterium
GGGAGCACCATGTCGCCCGAGATCAGGACATTTTTATCTGGACAGAACAGGGAGATGTGTTCGGGTGCGTGACCGTATCCCACGATTGTTTGCCAATCGGATCCGCCAATATGGATGGATTGACCATCCAACATTCGCACATAGGAGGCGGGCATATTGGGCACGAGACTCGGGTAGTAGGAGGCGCGGGCGCGGATTTGATCGAGCGATTCGGGGTCGGTCATACCATGGCGGCCCAGATGAAGCGCTGCGCTTTCGCCGCCGGCGGCACCCGTGCGCGGCCCAACTAACCAAAGCTTGGCGGTCATATAGTCCGTCATGCTCATATGAAGAGGCGCATGCCAGCGTTCACATAGCCAGCTAGCTAGACCGACATGGTCTGGATGCATATGCGTGACGATCACCCGCAGAACAGGGAGTCCCTCGAGCTGTGTAGCGAAAATGTCTTCCCAGAGGACTTTGACTTCGTCGCGGCTGATGCCACAGTCGACAATTGTCCAGCCATCTCTGCCGTCGATCTTGTCACGCAAGAGCCAGAGGTTGATGTGGTCAAGCGCGAAAGGCAAAGGCATGCGGATCCAGCGCACACCGGGTGCGATTTCCATGGTTTTGCCAGGGCCGGGCATGGTGTCTGCAAAGGGATATTGCAGTTGATGCTCGAGCGGGTTCATGTTTTGTTGTCTCCAAGCTTGACGGTTTGTTCGGACCATCATAATTTACGTTAAGGTTAGCGTAAATGTGAACATGTATTTTTTGAGAGCTTCGTCATGCCGATTATCGAGTCGAAAATTAATGGTCGCTCGGCCGAGTTTGCAAGCAATGCAAGCGCGATGCGGGACAAAATCGCCGAACTCAAGGCCACGCTGGACAAAATCGCTCAGGGGGGACCTGAGGCCGCGCGCCAAAAACACCTTGCTCGCGGCAAGCTGTTGCCACGAGAGCGTGTGGAACAACTACTCGATCCTGGAACGCCTTTTTTAGAACTATCGCCGCTCGCGGCCTATGACATGTACAACGATGAGGCGCCTGGTGCGGGGATCATTACAGGCATAGGACGAGTCTCTGGCATCGAGTGTGTCATCGTCTGCAATGACGCGACGGTCAAAGGAGGAACTTACTATCCGATGACAGTAAAAAAACATTTGCGTGCGCAAGAAATTGCGGCACAGAATCATCTCCCCTGTATTTATTTGGTGGACTCGGGAGGAGCGAACCTGCCACAGCAAGAAGAAGTATTTGCAGATCGAGAGCACTTTGGACGGATATTTTTTAACCAAGCTAACATGTCGGCACAAGGCATCGCACAGATCGCGGTTGTCATGGGCTCGTGCACAGCGGGTGGCGCATATGTGCCTGCGATGAGTGATGAATCGATTATTGTCAGAGGACAGGGAACGATCTTTCTAGGCGGACCTCCGCTGGTCAAGGCGGCGACGGGTGAACAGGTCTCAGCAGAAGATCTGGGCGGTGGAGATGTGCACACTCGACTATCGGGCGTAGCGGATCATTTAGCTGTAAACGATCATCATGCTTTACAACTCGCTCGCAAAGCCGTTAGTCATCTCAATCGTCAAAAACCTCAACAACTTGTGCAGCGTGACACGCGCGAGCCTCTCTATGAAGTAGAGGAGTTAAACGGAATTATCCCGATGGACACACGCAAATCTTATGATGTGCGGGAGATTATTGCGCGGATTATGGATGGCTCGGAGTTTGATGAGTTTAAAGCCCGTTATGGCACGACCTTGGTGACAGGATTTGCGCACCTGTATGGTTTGCCTGTCGGTATCGTTGCAAATAATGGCATCTTGTTTTCTGAGTCAGCCCAAAAGGGCGCGCACTTTATAGAGCTTTGCGCACAAAGAAAAATCCCTCTTATCTTTTTGCAAAATATCACTGGTTTTATGGTGGGCCGCAAATATGAAAATGAAGGAATCGCGCGCCATGGGGCGAAACTTGTGACGGCCGTTGCGACAGCCGCCGTTCCTAAGCTGACGGTTGTGATTGGAGGTTCCTTTGGCGCAGGCAATTATGGAATGTGCGGTCGGGCGTATTCGCCAAGATTTCTGTTTATGTGGCCAAATGCGCGGATCTCCGTGATGGGCGGTGAGCAAGCGGCGAGCGTGTTGGCAACTATACGGCGAGAGGGCGTAGAGTCCAAGGGTGGCACATGGACCGCAGAGCAGGAGCAGGCTTTCAAAGCTCCTATTTTGGAGCAATTCGAACGCGAAGGCCATCCTTTTCATGCGAGTGCCAGGCTCTGGGACGATGGGGTCATCCAACCCGCGGATACGCGCAGAGTATTGGGGTTAAGTCTGTCTGCAGCGTTGAATGCGGTAATACCGGAAACACGGTTTGGCGTGTTTCGCATGTAACGGCTCAAATAGGAATAAAAAGTGTTTAAAACAATACTGATCGCTAACCGTGGGGAAATCGCATGTCGTATCGCTGCGACCGCTCGAAAGCTTGGGATCAAAACGATTGCCGTGTATTCGGATGCGGATGCCCAGGCAAAGCATGTGACGCATTGTGATGTCGCCGTGCGGATCGGTGAGGCACCTGTTCTACAGAGTTATCTGAAGGGTGATGCAATTTTGACCGTTGCACAACAGTATGGTGCGCAGGCGATCCATCCAGGGTATGGATTTTTGTCGGAAAACGAGGGGTTCGCGCAGGCCTGTGCGCAAGCGGGTCTGATATTTGTGGGACCACCGGCAGCCGCGATTGCAGCGATGGGGAGCAAGTCTGCGGCGAAAACCTTGATGGCTCAAGCCGGTGTACCACTTGTGCCTGGATACCATGGCGAAAATCAAGAGGCTGTTTTTTTAAGGCAACAGGCCGATACCCTCGGATATCCCGTATTGATTAAAGCCAGTGCCGGAGGTGGTGGCAAGGGCATGCGTGTGGTGGAGTCCAGTCAGGACTTTGAAGCGGCACTGGCTTCGTGCCAGAGAGAAGCCCGCGCAAGCTTTGGTGACGATCGTGTCTTGATTGAGCGTTATTTACAAAAACCCAGGCATATCGAGATCCAAGTATTTGCCGATACCCATGGCAATTGTGTGTATCTATTTGAAAGGGATTGTTCTGTACAGCGTAGACATCAAAAAGTGATTGAAGAGGCGCCTGCGCCGAATATGGAGCCAAAGATGCGACGCGCCATGGGTGAGGCGGCGGTGGCCGCGGCGAAAGCCGTCGCGTATGTGGGCGCAGGGACGGTTGAGTTTATCGTCGAACCCGATGGCCGATTTTATTTTATGGAGATGAATACGCGCTTGCAGGTAGAGCATCCGGTGACAGAACTGATCACCGGCATTGATCTGGTGGAGTGGCAACTGAGGGTAGCCGCAGGTGAGCCATTGCCGCTGAGCCAAGCGCAACTTCAGTTGTCTGGGCATGCGATTGAAGCGCGGATTTACGCTGAAAATACAGAGAATGGTTTTTTGCCCTCGGTCGGCCGTCTGACGCATGTTCAATTTCCTGAGCATGTCGCTTTTGCGCATGGCGTGGTGCGTGTAGATGGTGGCGTGCGGTGTGGGGATGACATTTCGCCCTACTACGACCCAATGATCGCCAAGCTGATTGTTTGGGGCGCGACGCGTGAGTCGGCTCTTGCTCTGATGCAGCAGGCGCTCGCCGAGACGCAAATAGTCGGCGTGCATACGAATGTCAACTTTCTCTCTAGACTCATCGCAGATGATTCGTTTGCGCTCGCGGATCTCGACACAGGACTGATTGAGCGTCGGCGTGAAACATTATTGCCACCGCCTAAGCCAAGCGCAGATCATGTTCTGGCCTGTGCGGTCGCGGCGGTGTTGTCCGAGGAGTCCGCCGAAAGATCATTCCTGACGCAGCATCAACAAACCACGGTGGATCCTTGGTCGATTCAGGATGGGTGGAGGCTCAATGGCGCATACCGTCGACGATTTGTGTGGTTAGACGGGCAGACGCTTAGACAAGTCGATCTTTTGGGACGTGTCGGTCATCAGTATCTTGAAATCGATGGGTGCTTACATGATTTTTGCTGGTCAGGTCAGCGTTTAACAAGTGGCGCTTATTTGCTGGAGCTAAGGTTGGGGGGCATACGTCGAACGGCGACGGTTAAAAAGCAGAGCGAGCGCGTCGATGTGTTTGTCGAGGGCATACATACAATCCTGTCTCTGCAAGATCCGCTTAAGCAGGCTTTGCACAAAGAGGCGGGTCAGACGGGAGGTTTAACGGCTCCGATGCCAGGAAAAATTATTGCTGTTCATGTCATCGCGGGTCAGACGGTCAGACAGGGAGATGCGCTGTTAGTCATGGAGGCGATGAAAATGGAACATGCTGTCATGGCGCCCATCGATGGTGTCGTCAAGGAAATATTTTATGGTGTTGGTGAGCAGGTCAGCGAAGGGGTTGCCCTCATC
>JBIKOQ010000190.1:0-4391 GCA_044357955.1 Burkholderiaceae bacterium
GCCAACCAAGGCTAGAACGAGCATGGTTGCGCCCATTTTAGGCTTGTCCATCATCCGGGCAAGTGCATAAAAACCCAGAGCTTGAAACGCGAGATTCGCAGGAACATCCGAGGTTTCAAGAAAGCGGAGTAGCACGCCTCCCGTGGCTAAAAATAGTAATGTTGCAACATCCGCCAGGAGTCGTCCGTAGTCTTTGACGGTGGGTTCGCCACCAAAGGGCAGTGCGAGTGGCTGCGCTTCGGTACGTCGTCCAAGTAAATAGGTACCGTACCACACAGATCCTAGCGTGATGCCAAACCAAAGCATGTTGAGCAAACGTGAGGCGGCAATTTCTCCGATCCAGGGTCCGAAAAAATGAATCAGGATCGCACCCAGCCACATCACCAGCGGGCCGTCATCGGTGAGCTTAAGATCGCCAATTTGTGGGACCAGCCACTCTACTCCTTGAGATTGCAAGGCAGACAGCATGGTGGCCAGACCGACAACATCATCCGTTTTCCAAGGATCTCTGCCGAACAGCCCCGCTGATACATAGGCGAGTGCCAACACCAGCAGCACCAGACGAGGGAGCTTACTGGTCGCGTTGGCGGTGAGTCTTGCCGGGGTGGACTGGGAGTTGGAGGGCGACACGCTCGGACTCAAACCTTCATAATGAGGTGGCTAAGAGACGTTACCAAAAAAAAGGCGGCCGGGGGGCCGCCTTTTTGCGCGAAAATCGATCTGAATAAATCGGATCAGACGGACGCCTTTTTGGTGCCGGAGGTACGTGCGAAGCGGGCGCGGAATTTTTCAACGCGGCCTGTCTCAACGATACGTGTTTGAGCACCAGTATAAAAAGGGTGAGATTCGGACGTCACGTCACATTTGAACAATGGATATGTTTTGCCATCCATTTCAATGGTTTCACGACTGTTCAGTGTCGAGCGTGTAATGAATTTGTTGCCCGTCTGAAGGTCAACAAACACCACGTCGCGGTAATTTGGATGAATCTCGGCTTTCATGTTAAATCCTTTCGGTTGGTCGGGTCGCCAGCCACAGCGAAGTAGCCACGTATCCTAAGTCAAGCTCGCAATTCTACAGGTAAAAGCGAGATTTCGCAATGTGGCAATGCTATTCTGCACAAAGAGAATGACAAAAAAGGTGTTTTTTTACAATGGCTTGGAAAAAAAGTGCTAGTCCAGCACAGCATGAAATCCCCACAATTTCTGAGGGGGGCGGTATTCGTTATCTGCATTTCGGGACGCAATGGGTTCAAGGCGCGATGTGGGTCTCTAAACCCGCTGAGCTCGTGCTCGAGTACACGGCCCAAATGATGGCCTGGCTTCTTTTTCTTGCGCCAAGCCGGCAGCAAACGGTCGGTATGCTCGGTTTAGGAGCAGGCTCACTGGCACGTTTTTGTTTAAAACAAACCCCTTGCAAGCTTAGAGTGATCGAGTGGAATCCACTCGTGACCTCGGCCTGCGAGATGTATTTCAAATTACCCAGACCTGAAAGAATGTTGATCGAGCACCTGGATGCCGGAGTCTGGGTCGCCGATCCAAATCAGCATGACCAATGCGCGGTGTTGATGGTCGATGTTTATGACGGCGAGGCTGCCGGGCCGGTTCGTGACTCACTGGTGTTTTATCAGAACTGCCGTCATGTTTTGGGCGAGATCGGCGTCATGACGGTCAACCTGTTTGGCGCGCATGCCAGTTTTGAAAAGAATATCCGGCGTTTAAGCGAGGCCTTCGAGGGTCGCTTGCTGAGCTTGCCTCAGATCGATGCAGGTAATCAAGTCGTGTTGGCATTTAAAGGACCGCCGATTGCCATTGATATCGCGCAATTACTCGCACGCGCCGAGGTGGTTGAGTCACAATACGGATTGCCCGCTAAAAAATGGGTACGTTCGATGATTGGGCGTTCCAACGATGGCATTTTGTCTGTTTGATCGGTGTTGACTCTTTAATGAAAATAAATTTATTCGGCGTGTGGCTGTTTGTCTTTGCATTGCTCATCGGCAGTGCCGGGGTCTCTGCGCAGACGAAGTCGGTCGCCGTTTTCTCTTACCAGCAAGATGAAGTCACAGCGGAGATGACCGAAGGGATCCGCGAGGTCCTGCGTGCTGCAGGATTTCGTGAGGGACGCAATCTGAAGTTGAGCCTCGTGGATGCAAAAGGCTCTTCGGAGCGAGCCCAGCAGCTTGCTCTTGACACTGTCCGAGGAAAACCGGACGTGTTGATTGTTTTATCGTTGCCCGCCGCCCAAGCGGTGATGAAGTACACGACACAGATTCCGGTGGTCTTTGCGGGTATCACGGATCCGGTTGCGAGCGAGCTTGTGTCGGGATGGGGGCCGTCGGGTTCTAATGTCACGGGTGTGGCCGATGTACTTCCTTTACAAAAAAGGGTAGCGCTGATCAAGCAAATTTCCCCTCAGGCCCGCCGTGTCGGCGTGATTTACAACCCAACAGATGCGAGTTCAGTGGCCGCGGTCAAAGAGTTTCAGGAAAGTTTGAGCGGGTCGGGTCTCATTGCAATTGAATTGACCGTGTTGAGGCCCCTCGAGGTGGGCTCTGCCGCTCGGAGTTTGATCGAAAAAGTCGATGTTTTTCAAACGTTTTTGGATCCGACGGTCAATCAAGCCTATGCCGCGTTGGCCCAGGTGGCCAATGATGCCCGCATACCTTTGCTCGGATGGGATGTCAAAGATGTGAGAGCGGGCGCTGTAGCGGCGCTTGATTTAACCGCGCAAGATCTTGGCTCAGCAGCGGGGCGGTTGGCCCTCAGAGTGCTGAGAGGTGCAAAGCCTGGCGCGATAGCACCTGAAATCATTGCTCAACCCCCTCTCTACGTCAATATGCAAGCGGCTACAAAGCAGTCCGTGACTTTTAGCCCTGCATTGTTGAAAATTGCGCGACCCCTGGTGCGGACTGACGCAAAACCCACGACCAAGCCCGCAGTCAAATAGGGGATCTGACACGCGCTGCGTGATAATCTCACCATATGGGTAACCACTCAGTGATGGGGGCTGCCATGTTTCAAATAGATACACACCACAGAGAGCACCCACCATGATTGATCTTGGCGTCAATATTGATCACGTCGCAACGCTGCGTCAGCAGCGCCATACGGCTTACCCCGATCCAATTGCAGCGGCATTACTTGCCGAAGATGCGGGAGCCGATCTGATCACCTTGCACTTGCGCGAAGACCGGCGTCATATCCAGGATGCAGATGTCTTTGCCTTGCGTCCTCAGTTGCGCACCCGCATGAATTTGGAGTGTGCCATCACCCCTGAAATGCTGGCAATCGCTTGTAAAGTTGTGCCTCAGGACGTGTGTTTAGTCCCTGAAAAACGCACGGAACTCACGACCGAGGGCGGTCTGGACGTCATCGGGGGTTTTGCGACGGTCAAAGCCGCTGTTGAGCAATTGCAGGCGAACGGCATCCGAGTGTCTTTGTTTATCGATCCCGAGGCGCGCCAAATCGCCGCAGCTGTTGATACGGGGGCGACCGTGATCGAGTTACATACGGGCGCTTATGCCGAAGCAAACACTGAAGATCAAGCTGCCGCAGAGTTAAACCGTTTGAAAACAGCGATCGCCGTCGCGGTTGGTCAAGGCTTACGCACCAATGCCGGACATGGTTTACATTTCGGAAATGTGGCACCCATCGCAGCCCTAGAGGGAATTGCGGAGCTCAATATTGGTCATGCGCTTGTGGCGCAAGCAATTTTCGATGGTTGGGAAAACACCATTCGTAACATGAAAGCCTGCATGATCGAAGCCAGACTCAAGGCGCAGCGAGGCGCTTTGTTGCAACCACGTAAAAACTAAAGGTAGGCTGTCTTGGGTGCGATCGCTGGGATTGGTATGGACCTTGTCAACATGGAGCGCATTGATCGGGCTTGGCAACGCCATCCTGAGCGCTTTCCGGAAAAAATTCTCGGCGAGGATGAATTGCGCGTATTTAAAGCACGTGCTGCGCGCGATCGCAGACGTGGAGTGCGCTATCTCGCAACGCGTTTTGCCGCAAAAGAAGCCTTTTCTAAAGCGGTTGGCTTAGGGATGCGGATGCCGATGTGGTGGACGCGCATGCAAACGCTCAATTTAAAAGGGGGGCGTCCCACCGTGGTTCTCTCGGGTCCACTGGCGCAATGGTACGAGACGCGCTTTGGTGTCGCTCATGTTTCCTTGACCGACGAGTCCGAATACGGAGCCGCGTATGTTGTGGTTGAGACGCTCTCGGATACATTACCTACTACACATATAAATAAAGGAGCATGATCATGCACGAACCGAGCCAAGCCCCAGTAACCATTCCTGTGATTCCTCGTGGTCCTTTGATGGTCGATGTCGCGGGTCTAAAAATGACCCCTGCCGAAGAAGCCCGCTTACTTCATCCGTTGGT
>JBIKOQ010000191.1:0-4381 GCA_044357955.1 Burkholderiaceae bacterium
GCAGATCAAATTGTCGCGCGCATCATGCGCGACCACAAAGGCGAGCGCATCGGCCTGATGGCGCCTCTGGTCACGGCAAGAAAAGGTTTTTATACCGACTTGGCGAAATGGGCTTCGGGCAAGGGCTTTACCCATCTGCGTGTCGACAACGCGTTTATCGTTACCGCTAAATGGCCGCGCCTGGATCGCTTTAAAGAGCACACCATTGAATTGCCGGTGGCTGATTTGATCGTGGATCGTAATAATGAGGCTGCTTTACGTGAGGGCGTGCGCAGCGCGCTTGAACACGGTCAGGGGGTCATGAGTGTGCTCTGGCCCCTCAGTAAACTCGAGAGCGATATGTCTGCGCACCTCGAGCAAACACATTTTTCTGTCAAGCGCGCCTGCCCGAGTTGTGGCACCAGCTTTCCTGAGCCCGATCCAAGGATGTTCTCCTACAACTCCAAACATGGCTGGTGTCAGGGGTGTTTTGGAACAGGTCTGCAACTGCAAGGTTTTGATGGCGAACAAACAGGTGAAGAGAACGCGTGGAATGCCTCGTACGAGGGTGAGACGAAGACCTGTACCAGCTGTCACGGCGCCCGTCTCAACCCGATCGCGCGCGCGGTTTTGTGGCGAGACAAATCCATTGCTGAGCTTGCAGGCATGCCCGTCTCTGATGCGCACACCTTTTTTACAGGTCTGGTCTTGCGAGGTCGGGATGCGGACATTGCACGTGACATTTTGAGTGAAATCCGCGGCCGACTGCAATTTATGCAAGAGGTCGGCTTGGGCTATCTGGCCCTTGATCGCGCCGCACCGACCTTATCGGGTGGCGAAGCACAGCGTATTCGCCTCGCCGCGCAGTTAGGCTCGAACATGCAGGGTGTCTGTTATGTGCTGGATGAGCCCACGATTGGCCTGCATCCTCGTGACAATCGAATCCTGCTCGGCGCGCTTTCTAGACTAGAGAAAAACGGTAATACGCTGGTGGTAGTGGAGCACGATGACGACACCATTCGTCGTGCTGAACATATCATTGATATCGGGCCTGGTGCGGGTGTGCGTGGCGGACGTGTCGTTGCGCAAGGCACACTGCAAGATCTGATGGAGGCACCCGAGTCGACTACAGGGCATTATTTGCGTCATCCTTTAGCGCATCCGTTGCAACCTAGACGTCCCATCGCTAAGGATACGCAGATGATTACGGTCAAGGGCGCGACGCTGCACAACTTGCGTGGTGTCACCGCGCATTTTCCGATCGGCCGTTTGAGTGTCGTCACCGGCGTGTCAGGCTCTGGAAAGTCCACGCTAGCTCGCGAGGTGTTACTGGATAACCTCTCGGCAGCGATTGCAGCGCGCGGTGCGCAACCTTGGCAGGGTTGCGCTGACATCACAGGCTGGGAGGTATTAGATCGCGTACTCGAAGTCGATCAAACGCCGATTGGTAAAACACCGCGTTCGTGCCCTGCGACCTATATCGGTTTTTGGGACGATGTCCGCAAACAGTTTGCCGAAACCAACGAAGCCCGCATTCGCGGTTGGGGTGCAGGCCGTTTCTCCTTCAATACAGGCGATGGTCGTTGTCCGCTGTGCGAAGGCCAAGGCATGCGCACGCTAGAGATGAGCTTTTTGCCCGACGTCAAAGTGCCCTGTGATGCATGCAATGGCGCGCGTTTCAACACCGACACCTTGGGTGTCAGAATGCGTGAGAAGCACGCAGGCGATGTGCTTTCCATGGAGGTTGATGATGCGATCGGCTATTTTGCGGCGCATCCGCGTATCCGACATCCCTTACAGCTCATGCAAGACGTGGGACTGGGGTATCTGACACTGGGGCAGCCCTCCCCCACTCTTTCTGGAGGTGAAGCGCAACGTATCAAGCTCGTCACCGAGCTCGCTAAAGCCCGAATGACCGAAGGTGTGATCACCACCGGACGCGCCTCGCGCCTGCCACACACGCTTTATGTCCTGGATGAGCCGACGGTCGGTCTGTCGATGGCGGATGTGGAAAAATTGATTCGTGTCTTGCACCGCCTGGTTGAGGCAGGCAATACCGTTGTAGTGATCGAACACAATCTGGATATCATTGCCGAAGCCGATTGGCTGTTGGATCTGGGTCCAGAGGGTGGTTCGGGAGGCGGGCAACTCGTGATCGAAGGCACCCCCGAGCAAGTCGTCGCCGCGCGGAACAAGTCGCATACCGGTGAAGTGCTTCACGAATTTATGCATCGCTCATGAGTCAATGTCGTTTCGAAGATCGTTTGACACTGCGCGCACGGGTGCTGACACAACCGTGTGGACGCATTCTGGCGTCTTCGCCCGAGGAGCTGCCTGCAGCGTTCGCTCAGATCGAAGGGGCACGTCGTAGCGGGTACTGGGTCGCGTTACTACTTGAGTACGAATTGGGTGAGTGGCTGGAGCCTACCCTTGCAAAGCCAGCCCCACCCCACCCAAGACTCACTGCACTCGTGTTTGAGAAGATGCACGAAGAGCGGCCCTGGTCACTTGGCGCGGAATGCAAAAGCGATAGGCAAGCTTCAATTATTTCAGTTACCCCTGGGATCCCCAAGGAGCGCTACCTTGCGCGTATTGCGCAGATCCGAGACTGGATTGCGCAAGGCGAGGTCTACCAAGTGAACGCAACCTTTCCTTTGCTTGTCAACACCGATGGTGATCCGGCGCAACTCTATCGTCAAATCGCGACGCATCATCCAGCGGCGCATGCCGCTTATATCGAGGATGTTGGTCGCACCATTCTTTCATTCTCACCTGAACTTTTTTTACAACGATCCGGCAACACCCTGATGACGCGTCCGATGAAAGGGACCGCACCTCGTTCAGCAGATCCTGAAACGGATCGCAAACTCGGCGAGGCCTTGCACGCAAGTGAAAAAAATCGTGCGGAGAATCTAATGATTGTGGATCTACTCAGAAACGATCTTGGGCGCCTAGCGCGTCCCGGCACGGTTCGAGCCGACCCGCTGTTCTCCTTGGAAAAATATCCCTCTGTCTGGACCATGACCTCGACTGTGCAAGCCGAGATTACTCCCGAGACCTCGTTGGCTGAGATTTTGAAAGCTCTGTTTCCCTGTGGCTCTGTCACGGGCGCACCGAAAATCGCAGCGATGAAACGTATTCAAGAGACCGAATCTGAACCGCGAGGTCTTTACTGTGGAAGCTTGGGTTGGCTCGCGCCAAATGGCGACTTTTCACTGAATGTCGCGATTCGTACCCTTGTATTGGATGAGGCTGGCCAAGGTCGCTATCATGTCGGCGGAGGCATCGTCTACGACTCCAACCCAGAGCAAGAGTGGGACGAATGCAATTGGAAAGCTCGGATTCTGAACACAGATCGATGATGCAAGACACGCAACCCAGTTTGATTGAAACAATGAAGGCAGATACAGCGGGCATGATCGCGCTGCTGCCCTATCACTTAAATCGCTTAAAGCATTCCGCTCAAGCGCTAGGCTATGCCTATCCTGGTGAAGACGCGGTCATCGCGGCAATCAAAGCGGCGTTAGGCCAAGCAAGTACTGCCTCAACCAATCTCACCGATACACGAGTTCGGCTCTTACTCAGTCCTGTTGGTCATCTTGATATTCAAACCGCAGTCTTGCCGGCTTTACAAGGCATGCCGTGGATCGCGTTGACGCGCCTGAGACTCGACAGTGCTGAGCGATTTTTACAGCACAAAACCACGCATCGACCTTGGTACGATGCCGCCACACAATGGCTGGCACAACATCCTCAATATTTTGATCTGATTTTTTTAAACGAAAAAGGCGAGCTTTGCGAAGGCAGTCGCTCGAACATTTACGTCTTGAGAAATGGAGTGTGGCTGACACCACCACTCGCATCTGGACTTTTGGGTGGCGTCCTACGTACGCAATTATTAGAAACTCATCAAGCCAAGGAGGCAATACTGACCCCCTCGGATCTCACCGCCGACAAGGCCTCGATCAGATTATCGAATGCCTTGCGCGGCTGGTTTGACGTACAAATGAGCCCCTCAGTCCTTCCAGGGCATTTCCTTCCATAACTGACGCAGTTGCTTGTCTGTGTTTGACAATTCGATTTCGTACTCTTTGGGTGCGAGATAGCGAATCGGCGCAAACAACTCACCCGCCTTCTTGATGTACTCAGGATCTGCCGCAGCTTTGCCAACGGCGGCTACGAGCTTTTCACGGACATCCGCTGGCAAACCTTTAGGCGCAGCCAAACCACGCAACGATGCGCTTTCGATGTTGTAGCCCTGTTCGGCGAAAGTAGGCGTGTTAGGCGCCAAGACTGTCCGCTTGGCTGACATCTGACCAATCATTTTGATCGGTGAACCACCCTTGATGTAGGCAAGTGCCTCGCCTACGTTGATCGCACCCACTGTGACTTGGCCGCCGAC
>JBIKOQ010000192.1:0-4349 GCA_044357955.1 Burkholderiaceae bacterium
AGCGGACATCCGTGCGCGCGTTGAAAACAAGGAAGTCATTATCGGCTTTGGTCACCCTGTCTACACGATCTCTGACCCACGTAACAAGGTCATCAAAGATGTCGCCTTGCGCCTGTCAAAGAAAGCGGGTACGACCAAAATGTATGACATCGCCGACCGTCTCGAGGGTGTGATGTGGGATGCGAAAAAAATGTTCGCAAACCTCGATTGGTTCTCAGCGGTGTCCTATCACATGATGGGTGTCCCAACAGCGATGTTTACACCTCTGTTCGTGATCGCGCGCACGGCTGGCTGGTCGGCACACATCATCGAGCAACGTATTGATAACAAGATTATTCGTCCGGCTGCCAATTACACCGGTCCTGATGATCAGAAATTCGTTCCACTCGCAAAGCGTCGTTAATCCTCATGAATACTGCGAATCGCAAACCTCTTCCTGGTACCAAACTTGATTACTTCGACACCCGAGCGGCTGTCGAAGCGATCAAGCCAGGCGCTTATGACAAACTGCCCTACACCTCGCGTGTATTAGCTGAAAATCTAGTGCGTCGTTGCGACCCCGCAACGCTCGTGGCTTCGTTGACCCAAATTATCGACCGCAAACGTGATCTGGATTTTCCTTGGTTTCCTGCCAGGGTTGTTTGCCATGACATTCTTGGGCAAACTGCCCTGGTAGATCTGGCAGGCCTGAGGGATGCGATCGCAGCGCAAGGCGGAGATCCCGCATTGGTCAATCCGGTTGTTCCGACACAATTGATTGTTGATCACTCGCTGGCAGTTGAGTGTGGTGGTTTCGATCCGGACGCGTTTGAAAAAAACCGTGCTATCGAAGACCGACGTAACGAAGATCGTTTCCATTTTATTAACTGGACAAAAAAGACCTTTAAAAACGTTGACGTGATTCCTCCCGGCAACGGCATCATGCATCAGATCAATCTGGAGCGTATGTCGCCCGTGATTCATGCTCAACAAGGTGTCGCCTTTCCTGATACCTTGGTTGGCACGGATAGTCACACGCCACACGTTGACGCACTGGGTGTCATCGCCATCGGCGTGGGCGGCCTTGAGGCGGAGAGCGTCATGCTCGGTCGCGCCTCTTGGATGAGACTCCCCGATATCATAGGCGTGGAGCTCACCGGTAAATTGCAGCCCGGCATCACAGCCACTGACTTAGTGTTGGCCCTTACAGAGTATTTACGTAGTCAAAAAGTGGTCTCGTCCTATCTGGAGTTTTTCGGCGAAGGCGCAGCGCATCTGACACTCGGCGATCGTGCCACGATTTCCAACATGACGCCAGAGTATGGCGCGACGGCTGCGATGTTTTACATCGATCAGCAAACGATCGACTATCTGACCTTGACAGGTCGCGAAGCTGAGCAGGTCAAACTTGTTGAGACCTATGCCAAACAAGCAGGACTCTGGGCCGACAGTCTAAAGACAGCCGAATATGAGCGTGTGTTGCATTTCGATTTGTCTACCGTGGTGCGCAACATCGCGGGTCCTTCCAATCCACATCGTCGTGTCGCCACGACTGATCTGGCGGCGAAAGGTATTTCCGGTAAGGTCGAAAACGAACCTGGCCTGATGCCCGATGGTGCGGTCATTATTGCGGCAATCACGAGCTGTACCAACACAAGCAACCCACGTAACGTGATTGCTGCTGGTTTATTAGCGCGCAATGCCAACGCCCGTGGACTGACCCGCAAGCCCTGGGTGAAAAGCTCTCTGGCACCTGGCTCGAAAACGGTTGAGCTTTACCTCAACGACGCAAAGCTGTTAACTGAGTTGGAAAAGCTTGGCTTTGGTATTGTGGCGTTTGCCTGCACAACCTGCAACGGGATGAGCGGTGCGCTGGATCCTGTGATTCAACAAGAAATCATTGATCGCGATCTGTACGCGACAGCTGTCTTGTCCGGTAACCGTAACTTTGACGGTCGTATTCACCCCTACGCGAAACAGGCATTCTTGGCCTCGCCCCCACTCGTGGTGGCCTACGCCATCGCAGGCACCATCCGCTTTGATATAGAGCGCGATGTGCTGGGGATCGACTCGCATGGCAAACCCGTCATGCTCAAGGACATCTGGCCCTCGGACGAAGAGATTGATGCCATCGTCAAAGCCAGCGTCAAGCCAGAGCAGTTCCGCAAGGTCTATGAACCGATGTTCGCCGTGACGGCAGACAGCGGTGAGAAACTCAGCCCCCTGTACGACTGGCGTCCGCAAAGTACCTATATTCGTCGCCCTCCTTATTGGGAAGGTGCACTCGCGGGTGCGCGTCATTTAAAAGGCATGCGCCCACTGGCGGTGCTCGGTGACAACATCACGACGGATCACTTGTCTCCGTCCAACGCCATCATGCTCGACAGTGCGGCAGGCGAATATCTAGCAAAAATGGGCTTGCCGGAGGAAGACTTTAATTCCTATGCGACCCATCGCGGTGACCATCTGACGGCGCAACGCGCGACCTTTGCCAACCCCAAACTCATCAACGAGATGGTGTTGGAAAACGGTAAGGTCAAACAGGGCTCGCTGGCGCGCATTGAACCAGAGGGCAAGGTCACGCGTATGTGGGAAGCAATTGAAACCTATATGGAGCGCAAACAGCCACTGATCATCGTGGCAGGCGCGGACTACGGCCAAGGCTCCTCGCGCGACTGGGCGGCCAAAGGCGTTCGCCTTGCGGGTGTTGAAGCGATTGCGGCCGAGGGCTTCGAGCGTATCCACCGCACCAATCTGGTCGGCATGGGCGTCCTTCCGCTTGAGTTTAAAGCCGGGGTTGATCGCAAGTCGTTACAACTCGATGGCACTGAAATCTATGACGTGCTGGGTAAACCAACGCCACTTGCGACCTTGACTCTAGTCATCACACGCAAAAACGGTGAAAGGCTCGAGGTGCCGATGACGTGTCGTCTCGATACCGCCGAGGAGGTTTCGATCTACGAAGCGGGTGGGGTCTTACAGCGTTTCGCCCAAGACTTTTTAGAGTCCACCGCAGCGGCTTAAAAATCTATCAGGAAATATACATATGGCGCACGCACCACAGATCAAAGTTCCCGCTACCTATATGCGCGGCGGTACGAGCAAAGGCGTTTTCTTTCGATTGCAGGATATGCCGCCCGCCACACAGGTCCCGGGTGCTGCGCGCGATGCGTTGCTGATGCGCGTCATCGGTAGTCCGGACCCCTATGGCAAACAAACAGATGGTATGGGTGCTGCGACTTCGAGCACCAGTAAAACCGTCATCCTAGCCAAAAGCACGCGACCCGATCACGATGTGGATTACTTGTTTGGTCAGGTCTCAATCGACAAGCCTTTCATCGACTGGAGTGGCAATTGCGGTAACCTGTCCGCGGCGGTTGGCCCCTTTAGCATTAGCAATGGTTTGGTCGATGCGAGCCGTATTCCTAAAAATGGCATCGCCACCGTCCGGATCTGGCAAGCCAATATTGGCAAAACTATTATTTCGCATGTCCAGATGACCGACGGCGCTGTCCAAGAGACGGGTGACTTTGAGCTGGATGGCGTCACGTTTCCTGCTGCTGAGGTTCAACTCGAATTTATGGATCCGGCCGCCGAAGAAGAAGGCGGAGGTGGCGCCATGTTTCCAACCGGCAACCTGGTGGATGATTTAGTCGTTCCAGGTGTCGGGACGCTCAAGGCCACCATGATCAATGCTGGCATCCCCACTATTTTCATCAATGCGGAGGCGATCGGCTACAAAGGCACTGAGCTTCAGGACGATATCAATAGCGATCCCAAAGCGCTCGAGATGTTTGAAAAAATTCGTGCCTATGGTTCGCTGCGCATGGGTCTGATCAGTCAGCTCGAAGAGGCTGCCAAACGTCAACACACGCCTAAAGTCGCGTTTGTGGCAAAGCCAGCTGATTATGTTGCCTCGAGTGGTAAAGAAATTTCAGCCAAAGACATCAATGTCCTGGTGCGCGCCATGTCGATGGGCAAGCTGCACCATGCCATGATGGGTACAGCCGCGGTGGCGATTGGCACAGCTGCTGCAATCCCAGGCACGCTCGTTAATCTCGCCGCTGGTGGTGGCAATCTTGATGCGGTGCGCTTTGGTCACCCCTCCGGCACGCTTCGCGTAGGCGCGCAGGCCGCTCAGGTGGATGGCGAATGGCAAGTCACCAAAGCCATGATGAGTCGCAGTGCGCGCGTATTGATGGAGGGCTGGGTTCGGGTACCCGGATAAACACCTTAATGTCGTCACATGTCCCGTAGTTCGCGCCGCGGGTTATCCTTTACTCACTCATCGTCCCTGCCCCCCGTATGCCATCGTATTTTTCCCACGCACTTGTTCTGACCTTTACATTTTTTATTACCTGCGCCTTTGT